>JAADIM010000059.1 GCA_013151345.1 Gammaproteobacteria bacterium | reverse complement strand
TATTATATCGATAAATATGAAGTGACGAATCTGCAGTATAAAAAATTTATTGATAAAACCCAACGGCGTTCACCAAAATATTTCCGAAATAGAACTTTTCCAGACGGTAGGGCAGATCATCCAGTTACCTATGTTGGGTGGGATGATGCAAACGAGTATTGCCAATGGGCGGGAAAAAGATTAGCGACAGAACAAGAATGGGAAAAGGCATCACGTGGCACAGATGCAAGAGTATACCCCTGGGGAAATGAATTTGAATTAACGCATGCAAATACCCCGGGTCGCTGGAAAGAGTTTGCAGTGTTTGGTGACACCACGCCAGTAGGTTCATTCGAAAAAGGTGTTAGCCCCTATGGGGCTTACGATATGTCTGGAAACGTGTGGGAATGGACTGCGTCGTGGTATAAACCCCATCCCGGAAATAAAATGTCCTCTGAAAATTATGGAGAGCGCTACAAGATTTTGAAAGGAGGGTCTTGGTGGGATTGCTCGTTTTATAAATGTGGTCTATCTGCACCGGTTTATAATCGAAGCTTTTTCGCAAAGAAAGTAAAAAATGACACATTCGGATTTCGATGTGCAAAAAATGCTAGACTTAAAGAATAATTTTAAAATGAAAGATGTAATTATGCGAGGTAAATTGGTTAAGAAGATTGTAATGCTTGTTTTAATTATTTTTTCAATGATAATTACAATTTCTTGTGGCAATCAAAATCAAGAAACAGGTAGTAATACAGGTGCGGGTAACGTTGCTAGTTCTGTCTCTAATACCAACGTTGGTACTAACGCTAGTAGTAACGTATCACAAGTTAAAATGAGTGTTGATCAAATCGAACCCGTTGGTGAAATGGTATTGATACCGGCCGGAAAATTTATAATGGGAAGTAATAAAGTGGATGAAGATGGCATGCAAGCCCGTTACGGATTTATAAAAACCCCCTATCTGGATGAACATCCTCAGCAGACAGTTGATCTAGACGCTTTTTATATCGATAAGAATGAAGTGACAAATGCACATTACAAGCGCTTTATCCGCGTGGCTAAACGACCTGATCCCATTGAATGGACGCAGAACGGTTACAACGTATATAAAGAAAAACTAGAGGCGATGAATGTGAAAATGCTCCGTCAGGTTGCGGTGGATTATTTTAAACTTGACATGGACACTGGAAAAATGAACAAGGCGCAGTTGTTAAGAGCGATGTTTGATAAACAACAGTTTATGGATAATCTGCCCGCTTCGGATGTGACATGGTATGACGCCTATTCTTATTGCGCAGCCGCAGGAAAGCGTTTGCCAAGCGAATCGGAATGGGAAAAGGCCGCTAGAGGTGAAAAAGGCCAGGAATTTCCTTGGGGTGAAACCTGGGATCCATCGATAGCAAACACAGGTGATGATGTCGAATGGGAGGAGGGTATCGCGCCAGTAGGCTCTTACGAAAAAAGCAAATCACCTTATGGTGCTTACGATATGGCGGGAAATGTATGGGAGTGGGTACAAGATTGGTATCAGCCATACAAAGATTCAAATTATACAGACAAGGAATTTGGCGAAAAAAATAAAGTCATAAGAGGAGGAGGGGGAGGCATTGGCCATTACTCCATTAGCCTCTTCTTTCGCGGTGCTAGCCGTCAGTTTTCAGGCCCAAACAAGGCAAGTCCAGATGTTGGCTTTCGATGTGCTAAAAGTGAAGAGCTAGCAGTGAAGAATTAATCACTCCAACAAAATATTTTTCAATACCCTGTGGTATTTCTGGCCTAAGCGCCCTTCATTGTCTGGCGCTTGGCCGCAGCTATGAAACAACGCCGTCATTTTTCACTAGCGCGTCTGGTAATTTATAGAACCACATTTGATAGAGTGATGTCAGACACTGAATAGCAAAGGTAATACCCATCAAGCCACCGCTTATCATTACAACCCATGCGAAGGGCGGAAAAACCTTTGTAAGATACCACGACCCAATATCCAATAGGATAGCCGCAAAAGGTGTTAGAAGGATAATACACTTAAGCCACAAAGGCTTGACGTATGCATGACAGAAAATTGAACCGACAATAAAGAAAATAAACGTAATACCAAATAAATGAATGTGTGAAACCCTGACGAGGGTAAAAATATCCATGCCAGTGTCAATTTCGATAACTTTTGAAATATTGTCATAACCCATCAAGTTCGGGATATGAGGGTTGCTGCCGTTGTGGCAAGCGCTACAGCGATTTTGAATAATTGAATCTATTTTTAGGGGATGCTGCTTGTCTTGCATCGTACCCTTGTTTTCTTCCATATCCATCGTTGCAAATTCTTCTTCTTTCGCACCACGCCGGATCCAGGCGACGATCTCGTCGCGTTCTGCCTGGGGCAACATATTGGCCATGGGGCCCTTAAGTGCCGACTCGAGGCGCGTGTCACTTTTGCTACCACTATAGGCAATAATCAGGTCATTCACCGACAGAGACGGATTGCCATCCCTTCCAGCGTGCGAAGCGAAGATATGGATCATCGCGAATAAGTAACCCACGGCTAATACAATTATTGTGGAGGTATACAATGTGCGCATACCCATAGGAAGTTGAGAAAAGTGTAAACAATTCCGTTCGTTCATGGCGTTAACCTTTCATGCTCAATTATTAGTTAAAATGAGAAGGACTGAATGATAGCTTTCCTAAATCAAAGTATTAGTATGGCTTAATATTCTAATTATGCTAGGAATAATATAGTTAGATGCAGCAAATTTAATGATAACACGATTAGTTGCCCAGGAATTTCTGGGCAAAAAAAAGCCCCGCTGAAGCAGCAGGGCTTGGTTTTCTCGAGATTTAACTACTAATTAATCATCACGACCACCGAACGCACCTAAAAGATGGAGCAGACTAGTGAACAAGTTAAAAATGCTGACATACAGCGTAACGGTTGCCATAACGTAATTTGTTTCGCCGCCGTGCACCATTGCGCTTGTTTGATACAGGATCAAACCGGACATGAGTAATATAAAGCCTGCAGATACAGCCAGCGAAACGGCAGGTAAGCTGAATACTACGGCGCCTATACCGCCTAGAAACATGACCAGAATGCCGACCATTAAAAACCCGCCCATAAAGCTGAAGTCTTTACGTGTCGTTAGCGCATAGCCTGATAGCCCAAGAAAGATAACTCCGGTCGCACCCAGCGCGGTCATGACGATTTGGCTGCCGTTCGTCTGCGCAAGGTACATACTAATGATCGGGCCCAATGTGAATCCCATAAAGCCGGTTAAAGCAAATACAAATGCCAGGCCGAGACCACTGTCACGAAATTTACTTGTTAAAAACAGTAATCCAAAATAACCGACCAATGTAATGATTAACCCCGGGTGAGGCAGATTAAACATCATAGAAGCACCTGCAGTCATTGCGCTAAAAATCAGCGTCATTGAAAGCAAAATATAGGTGTTCTTGATCAATTTGTTAGTAGCAAGAGCGCCAGTCGTAGGTCTGGCTACTGCAGATTGAAATGAATTCATAAACTTTAATCTCCTAATTAATTTACTGGATTTCTATCCTGCGTTGATTAAGACTTTTTATCGTACTATTCTTATCGGACCATTATAGCCCTGATTTAGTTCCATTGCGCATTAAAATTGTGCATAAAAATCAAACGATTGTGTCTGGTTATTCAATATAGGCAAAAAATGAAATTTCAAGGGTTGGTAAGCACTGGAAATTCCACTGGATTATCGGTTATGCTTCCGCTCCGGGTTGAGTGTGCCATATGTGCTTACGATGCTCAAGCTACGGGGGGGCGAGACAGGAGTCGAGCTGGATGCACTGGGGTGAGAACGCGAGCAGGAAGCCGAGATGGCATCACTGCTACAGGGATGTAAACTAGCAATACAGTAAAGAAAACACGACTAAATTGGAGAGGTGGCAGAGTGGTCGAATGCGGCGGTCTTGAAAACCGTTGAGGAGTGATCCTCCCAGGGTTCGAATCCCTGCCTCTCCGCCATATCCCTATTTAACTTATTGAAAATTAAGGATAATATTTTACATAGGTTATTATACCCACAAATCTACCCACAACATTGAGTGAGATTTGTGAAGATTTAGAGGCTCAGCAGACATGCTGGGCCTTTATACAGTGAATTAATGGGGTCAGACTCAATGCCAGTAAGTTAAGCATTAAGTAATTCATTACAAAGCACTTTTATACGCAGGAAAGTGAATATCATTCTTGATATT
>JAADIM010000064.1 GCA_013151345.1 Gammaproteobacteria bacterium | reverse complement strand
GGGTATTGCATGGGAACCTTTGACATATAGCGAAGGGATCTGCGTCTAAAACCAACAAATGTAACGACGGCATGGATGCGAATTGCGCTGGGAGCGGTTGTCGATTTTAGGCGCATATACGTCATGCATAAATTAATAAAGATTCATTAACCTGGATGGTTCTTTAAAGAACCATCCGGCTGTTCTTTAACACCGGGTATCCGCCCCAATTTGGCTTCCCATTCCCACAGTGCAGCACGCGCTTTAGGCAAAAAGGGATCATCGGGTGTAGATAAATGTATATAAGAACGCATTGCACCTAATGCACCTTCATAATCTTCCAATCCTTCCAATGCTAATGCCAAACCCCAATATGCATTGGTTTGCTCCAGATTAAGTTGAGTTGCTTTATTAAATGACTCACCTGCAATTTCATATTGTTTCAATCCTAATAACGCGAAACCCATATTGACATAGGCCTCTGGTAATTTCGGCGCAATTGTAAGCACCTGTTCTAACGCAGTGACGGCGAATTCATATTGTTTGGCATGTAGGAGCGCAATAGCTTGATCAAATCGAATTTGTAATTCATGGCTCTTTTTGTCGTTGGCTTGAGCAGAGGGCCTCTTCTGGTCTAATTTATTCGACTGTATTGGCAAAACAGTAGGGATCAAAGCAGAGTTATTGATTAATGATACAATCAGGCCAATTATTACCACTATTGTGATTATCGATAACGCGGAAACAAGATTTTCAAAGTCGTTGCGTTTATCAGCCGCCAATGTCGCTGTCATACCATTCCCTTGTGCGCAGCAGGACTCAAATAAGGCAGACCAAAATAGGTTGTAAACGCTAACGCGAATATTCCAATAATCATCGCGCCACTCACCCAGGCAGGAATACGATAGGTCAGTCGCAAGTGTAACCCCAATGCCAACGCAAGCCATGTAATAAAAGCCGATGTTTCCAAAGCATCCCAGGACCAATAACGTCCCCAAGCGTCCTGCGCCCAGACAGCACCTGCGATTAACATCAAGCTATCAAATACCAACGCTAACATCATAAAACGCCAGGCAATTTTATCCAATATTTCATTCACTGGCATCCGTACAAAATAAACGGCAGTACGTTCAAATTGTCGCAATATCATCACACCTGAAAGCGCGACACCCAATAACAGCAGCGCAAGATACACTTTGCCCAAAAACACATGCGCCCATTTCCATTGGTTGTAATACGTCGCAGGAAAATGGCTCGCCGTTGGCTCAAGCATTAATACCCAGGTGCCTAATACCCATAAAACCGGCAGTGCAATAACGGCGCTGGCCCGCAAACCCGGCAAACGCCAATAAGCGAGTGTAAAAATAACGCCCAGACTCAACAATTGACTCATCAATAATTCAAACAGACTAATCCATGGACCATGGCCAATCCGAATCCAGCGTTGCGCAATTGCGATAGAGAGAAAAATCAATGCGCTTATCAAAAGAGCAAGTATCAGCTTCTCATGTTGATCCCCACCGCTGTTGTCGCCGCTGACGCCTCCCTTAGTAGCGACACCACCAACCTGGTGACGAGGCACAACCCCCCAAATAGCGACAAACGTCGCCAAAGCGTAAGCAGCCAGCCCTGACCACAACCAGGGTAATTCTGCGACTAATTCAGTTGAACTCAAATAACATCTCCTTGCTGCTGCTGAGATTTGGATTCTTCTTTGGGATTTTTAACGCCTTCCGGCCATGGTCTGGAGGCCATTTTTTGCCAGTAATGCCAACTCATCCCAAACACACTCACCAGGGAAACAAAAAACAGCCACTTAATGGTCGGATTATAAAAGATCTTATAGCCCATCCAAGTTAATAGCTTATCATAACGTAACTTACCGCCGTGTATTGGAATTGTATCCCCTGGCTGTAACTCAATACGTTGCTTGTCTTGTGAGACAACCAAAACCCCCGTTGCGTTCCTGCCATCCAGACGCCAAGCCTCATCGAGTTTCATCCCTGTTTGCAACTGTAACCAAAACTTTATTTCCTGACTATTTGGTGGAGTCCAGGTATTACCCTGCTTGTAATCAAAGAGAGGGTATGAGGGCATATTCACAGTGCCAGTCACTGGCACCCCCTGGTCTGGAATCCAGGTCAGCAATACCGTAAACCCCTTATTAAAAGTGGTGTAAAATCGAAAACCTTCCAAGACCAATGGTCGATCATCGCCTATGACTTTTTTTACCAGATTACCCCGTGCATCGGGTATAAACACCTGACTGAAGGTCAGTCCCCTGCGCACACCAGAATCATAGTCGACCGTATAAGGGCCTTGAATAAAATGCACGTTATCCAAAATACCGGCATGCAGTGGCCCTTTAAATTCCTCCGTTATCTCACTCGGTTCAAACGGTTGGGATTCCACAATTTCCACATGCCCATCCAGATACGTCAATCGCCCGATTGCCACCAATATGACAAGCCCTAATAACGCCAGGTGAAAAACAAGTAGGCCCGGCTGTGAATTAATTCGAGAGTTAGTAAAAATCGCCGCCAACAGATTTATAGCTAAAACCGCTAGCGGGATAACAATCACCCAGGCGGTAGAATTCAGTAGGTTGTCATAAGATAATGCTGCGCCAATACCCAGCAAGACAAACCCTACCAAGGTAAGTTTTAACGATGCAATGGCACGTATTATTTTCATCTAATCTTCATCAAGTTACAGTTCCTGGACATCAGCCCGAATCGTGTTCAATAATAAACTACGATCTCAACCCAGGTTTCAGGTATAGTGACCGACAGTTTATCAAGCTTTTGTCATTTTTCCAGCTATATCACTATCTAAGAGACAAAACATAATTAAGACAAAAATCAGTTATGTTTGCTTTTGCGCAGTTTTTTTACGCAGTTTTCTACACAAAGCATGGCGCGGCTAAGATCTTTGTAAAATATGAACAAAAATATTTCTCCGCATATTTACGTGCTTTGCACTCTATTCGTTGTTGCCGCAACAGTGTTTTTTTTTAAACATTATGGCTTCAAAGAACAGTATTTTTATATACCGATCTTCTTGCTCGGTATTATTTACGCAATCATCAACTTCGTACGCCAACAACGAGGTCTCAGCGAGTTTTCGGTAGACAAAAAAACTAGTTTAGCAACACTAGTAAAAAAAGCGGTCGCTCGTTATATCGTGTGGTTGGCGTTTATCTATCTTGCCTATACATTTTTCAGATTAGAACCGTTTTACAGCTCACCTACTTACAGGCCAAACAGCGTATTTTTTGAGTATTTTTTAGATATATATCTTGTTGTCGGTCTTCCGTATTTTATTTTGACAAGCAAATTCAAAGCTTCGCGCACAGAAGATTATTACGACCCAGCAATAAGAATTATTCATATTTTAAAACAAATTTTGTTACGCACATTACGCGGTGACAATACGCATTCTATATTCAAGGTTTTTAGAAAAAAATACAATAGAAAAGTGCTGCTAACCTTCTTGATGCGCACATACTTTATTCCAATCATGGTCGTTCAAGTTTATAACAACACCTTATTTTCACTGAATTTTCCAGAAAATTCTTTAAATAATTACCAATTGTTGAGCGTATTATTCTGGATTAGCGCATTACTGTGGCTTGCAGATACCTTGAATGCCAGTCTTAGCTATTGCATAGAATCGAGATGGATGGAAAACCGCACCCGTTCAATAGATTTGACCTTTGCCGGATGGGCTGTTTGTTTGATGTGTTACGCACCACTCAATGAAATACCTACTTATTTTTTCTTTTTCGCACCCTTCGTTGTTACAAACAACGAAAGTCAGTTAATAATTGAGAATATTGATTTTTTATATGCCATAAAAATAACTGAAATACTATTATTGGCAGTACACATTTATATCGACATTTCCCTTGGGCCTTCTGTCGCAAATATAACCTTAAAAAAATTGCAAACAAAAGGATTTTATGGGCTAATACGTCATCCAGGCACAACACTCAAATTGCTTTTCTGGTTAATTCAATCGGTATTTTACAAACGCTTCTGGAATTTGAAAGTTATTTTTGGTTATTTAATGTGGGGAACAATATATGTGCTGCGTGCGCTAACTGAAGAGCGCCACCTTAACCAGCATAAAGAGTACCGTGAATACAAAAAGAAAGTAAAATACCGGTTTATCCCAAAAATACTTTAGCCTAGATAAATCAGTAAAAATGTAACGAGAGCGACTAAGACGCTTGCAGTAGGTT
>JAADIM010000040.1 GCA_013151345.1 Gammaproteobacteria bacterium | reverse complement strand
GCCAATAGATCTTCAAGCGTTTCTTCTTTCTTTTCTTCAACCTTTTTTTGCAAGATTGTACGATCGACCAGGCCTGCGGAAATTTCACGTAATGCGACAACCGTTGCTTTGTCGTTTTCCCAGTCAACCATGGGTTCTTTACCCATAGTCAACTGACGAGCACGCTTTGCTGCAACGAGCACTAATTGAAAGCGGTTATCTACGTTATGAAGACAATCTTCTACTGTTACTCGTGCCATTTATAAAACTCCTGAATCTTGAAAGGGTATAACTAAGGAATGATTATCCGGAATAACCAGTAATTCTACAAAAAAAGCCCAAATTATGCTAATAAATCTGCAATTAATTCGGCATATCTCTGTGACTGCGAGGAAAATTCCAGCTGTTTGGCCCGGATTACTGCCTTTAGGTCTAATAAAGCCCGGTCAAAAACTTCATTTACAATCAAATAGTCAAATTCTGCGTAATGTGAAATTTCGTTTGTAGCATCCTGCATGCGCCTGGCAATAACCTCGTCGCTATCCTGGCCCCTGTCGCGAAGCCGCTCATGTAGCGCGGTTTTTGACGGCGGTAAAATAAAAATAGCTGTACATTGTTGATTTAATGAGGATTGAAACGATTTTCTGACTTGTTGCGCGCCCTGCCAATCTATTTCCAGAATGAGGTCGATGCCAAGTTTTAGTCTCTCTTCTACCTTTTGCTGCGAAGTACCATAATAATTATCGAATACCTGGGCGTGCTCCAGAAAAAGCCCCTGGTTAACCATCTCCTGGAAAGCACTTGTTTCGACAAAATAATAATGTTCACCATCAACCTCGCCCGAACGTTTAGCGCGTGTCGTATAAGAAACAGATACTTCGATATTAGGCTCCGAATCCAGTAAAGCCTTAATCAGGCTGGTTTTACCCGCCCCTGAGGGCGCGGCAACAATGTATAAGCTACCTGAATTTAGAGAGTTATCTGGCATGTTTGTATTATTTATTGAGTAAATTAACGGTTATTAATAGTACCTATTCAATATTTTGAATCTGCTCACGCATTTGTTCAATAAAAACCTTTAGATCAACCGATGCCCGCGTTGTATTAACATCAATCGATTTTGATCCCAACGTATTGGCTTCCCTATTCAATTCTTGCATTAAAAAATCCAGGCGTCGCCCCACTGGCTCCTTACTGTGCACCAATCGCAAAACCTCCTCCAGATGCGCATCTAGACGATCTAGTTCCTCATCAACATCAAGCTTTTGTACCTGAATGACAAGTTCCTGCTCCACCCTCGATTGATCTACTTCAGCTTTTAGCTCTAGCAATCGGTTTGTAAGGCGCTCGCGTCGCCCAATAATTATGTCCGGGACCAGGGCACGAACCTGTTTGACCGTCGCCTTTACGCCAGAACAACGCTGTTCTATCATTGATTTGATTTTCTCGCCCTCTCTCTGACGCATTTCAATAAGCTCATCCAGCGTCGATGCCAGCAAATCCATCGTTTGTTCTCTTACGGACTCAATTTCAGACTCGGCACCCACCATCACGCCTGGCCATCTTAAAATATCTAATGCATTGATTGGCGCAGAATTGCCCAGTAAACCATTGATTTGCTGGCTAGTCCGAACCAGTTTATTTACAAACTCCTCATTGAAGGAAATATCTGCGCCAATTTCAGTGCTGGATAAATAGCGCAAACTACACTCAATTTTCCCTCTATTAAGCTTTTCGGCTACTTCGGCTTTGATGTTTGGCTCCAAAACTCGAAATTCTTCGGGCAAACGCGTCACCATTTCCAGATAGCGGTGGTTAACTGCGCGAATTTCCCAAACCAGCCGGCCCCATGTCCCTTGTTTTTCCCGACGCGCAAAAGCCGTCATGCTTCGAATCATATCTTATCTCCAAAAATCACAAATCTTTGCTATTTCTATGTGCCGCAATAATAATCGTAAATCAGCATAGATGAAACTAAACTTCATAAACACCTGATTATTTATGGGTATTTAAGTCTACACCCTTACAGGCCGATTTAAAAACAATGAACAAGGCAAAAAACAGACTACCAAACGCGACAAAACTTGATAATTACGTCATCGAGAAAATGCTCGGCGGTGGCGGTTTCAGTCTTGTCTATTTGGCGCTGGATAAAAAATCAGGTAAAAAAACTGTCATCAAAGAATACATGCCTAGCAAAATTGCGTATAGAACAGCAGGACTAAATATAGAACCAATTGAAGAAAGTAACCGAGACGCACTCGTTCAGGGTAGAAAATCCTTTTTCAAAGAAGCAAGTATTCTGGCAAAAATGAAACATCCAAACATTGTCCATGTAATCAATTTTTTCCAGGCGAATGGCACAGTGTATATGGTGATGGACTACGAGGAAGGTGCCAATTTACAAGCTTATATAAAAGCCCGTGGCAGCCTCACCGAAATTTTTATCAGAACAGTCTTCCCGCAGTTACTCAAAGGTCTCGATGCAATTCATTCACGCGGATTGCTTCACCTGGATATCAAGCCGGGTAACATTCATCTAAGGCCCGGTGGCAGGCCTTTATTGTTCGATTTTGGCGCCGTACATCAAATTAGCCAGAGTCGCAAAAATCAGGAAAGTCAGGTTGTCACCCCCGGTTTTTCACCCATAGAGCAATATAACCTAAAAGGCTATGTCGGCCCATGGACTGATATTTATGCTATTGGCGCAACGATGCGGGCCTGTATAGAAGGTACCTCTCCCGTCGCAGCAAACACCAGACTTGAAAGAGACACGTTACGACCTGCAAGCGTCGCATTCAAAAAACGTTATTCGGCGCCACTACTCGAAGCGATCGACTGGGCAATGGAAGTAGATCCGTTGTTACGACCACAGAAGGTAAGCGAGTATCTTGAAATTTTCGATAAAGAATACACTATCGTCGATGGGTCAGAAACAGCGTTGGATAAATTTGTAAATAATTTTCCCTGGATAAAGTAATACAAAAAATGAAGTTCGAAATTGGCAAAACAAATCGTTTAGGTAACCGCAATATCAATCAAGATAGATTTGCTGTTATTGAACGACAAAATACGGTTCTGCTATTACTTGCCGATGGCATGGGTGGCTATAAGGGAGGTGAATTAGCCGCTAATACATTTGTATTGAAAATGACTGAAGCCTTTTCAAACGCATCTTTTCCAATTATTGATACAGAAAAATTTTTTAGTAAAGCTTTTGAATTCGCTCATTTATCGATTATTGAAATGGGAAAACAGCATACCCCTCCGATAGAACCTCGCAGCACCGGTGTTGCTTGTCTTATTCAGAATGATATTGCCAACTGGGCGCATGCAGGTGATAGCCGTTTGTATCTCGTTAGAGAAAATCGCATACATGCTAGAACGCGTGATCACTCAGCCGTGGAGGAGTTGATCAAGAAAGGAGAATTGACAGAAAAAAAACGTTTATCACACCCTAAACTTAATCAGGTTACCCGATGTGTCGGTGGGATGAAGAAGTCAGTGCAGATCAGCGCGGGAGAAAAAATTCAATTATTACCCGACGACCTTATTTTACTTTGTTCAGATGGACTGTGGGGCTCTTTGTCAGATGATGACATGATTTATCAATTAATGATCAATCAAACTCTGACAAACAGGCTGGATATGATGAGCCAGTTAGCAGAAAAAGCGGCTTATCCCAATAGCGACAATGTCAGCGCAGTTGCACTTCGATTTATCAGCATTGATGACGATAAACCAAAACCATCAGACCAGGAAGACTACAAACCTAGCCCGGAGACAACGCAAGCCGATTTGGTGCTTGATGAAATACAAGAAGCGCTGGAAAAAATAAACAAAAACCTGAACAAGTAAATATCTGTTTAAGTACTTTTTTAATTTACCAGCGCAACTTACACATGCATAACTGCGCATTCATAACGACACACACAGTTTTCCAGGCTCGAATTTCATAATAAACCACGTTCCGCAAAAGAGAAACTGCAACCATTTCCAACAATAATGTGATCCAGAACCCGAATATCCACCAGTTTCAATGCGTCTATAAGCCGTCTGGTTAACGCCTCATCTGCACTGCTGGGTTCCGCTATTCCTGAAGGATGGTTATGTGTAAATATAACTGCAGCTGCATTGTATTTTAACGCCTGTTTTACTACTTCGCGTGTATGCACGCTTGCCCCATCGATTGTACCGCGAAATAATGCTTCAAATCGAATAACGCTATGGCGATTGTCCAAATACAAACAACCAAAAACCTCATGTTCGT
>JAADIM010000020.1 GCA_013151345.1 Gammaproteobacteria bacterium | reverse complement strand
ATCGTCGAGCGCATATTGTTTGGCGATATTTTCCACTTTCGTGATTAACTCAGGAAAATAACGTTCCGCCTCTGACATCGCTTGCGGACATGTAGGTAGTGCGACACAGGCCATGCTGTTTTTTCTTATTGCAGACAAATGGTCACCCAACAACCCATTGTGTTGCGCAATTTCTTCAATACGCCGCTTATCACTGGCAGCGACATTCGCAATAACCAAGTTCTGGCTAGCAGTAATACGAAATTCACCCTGATGTACTTGCGCAATTCTGCGCAAACCTGAAAGATGCGTCCCACTGGGACCATCTGCCAGACGGCCATTTTCTATAAACAAAGTCAGGTGCCAACGGCCATCAGCGCCCTCGACCCAACCTAACCTGTCACCATGATTGATAAAATTCACTGGGCGTGCTGCTTCAAATTGTATACCAGCGCGTTTTTGAACTTCATCACGAAAAGCCGTAACACCCATCGTCTCTACTGTATATTTTAAACGGGCATGCTTTCTTTCAACACGGTTGCCAAAATCTCGTTGTGTTGTAATTACCGCTTCCGCAACTGCCAAAACATGCTGCGCTTCTACAAATCCCAGTACGTCTGCCAACCGTGGAAATGTCGTTTTGTCGCCGTGAGTGGTACCCATACCACCGCCCGCCAGCACATTAAAACCCAGTAACTGATCACCATCAGCAATGGCGATAAACCCAAGATCATTGGAATAAATATCGACATCGTTATACGGAGGTATAGCGACGGCGGTTTTAAATTTTCGTGGCAAATACGTCGCACCATAGATTGGCTCAAGATCTTTATTGGTGTCAGTACCTGCACCAACTGCACCAACTTCACCACCTTCACTACTATCAACTTTCTTACCATCCAGCCATATCTCATGGTAAGCGCGGGTTTTCGGTAACAAATGCTCACTAATGCGCTTAGCCCAAATGGCAGTTTGACTGTGTAACTCCGATACGAGCGGATTTGCATTGCATAGAATGTTGCGATTAACGTCGCCGCAGCCACCGATTGAATCGATCATAACCGCGTTGATTCTGCGTACAACTTCTTTTAAGTTACGTTTCAATATGCCGTGATACTGAAACGTCTGTCGCGTAGTCAGTCGCAGCGTACCATTACCCAGCAGGCAACCGGCCTCATCAATGGCGAGCCATTGTTCGGGTGTGCACACCCCGCCCGGCAATCGCGCACGCAACATAAAACTGTAATAGGGCTCCAGCAATAATTCTCGCCGCTGCAGCCTTACGTCACGATCATCCTGTTGGTAAAACCCATGGAATTTGATTATGTGAGTGTCATCATCCGCTAACCCACCACTTATTTCATTTACAAGACTTTGTTCCAGTGTGCCGCGCAAATAGCGACTTTTTGACTTGATTAATTCATTTCCACTCAGCTTTTGTGTAGTATCCATTAATAAACATCCTTTTGGTAACGGCCGTCAATACGTAGTGAGTTAAGATACTCTTCAGTCTCTTCGAGGCTATAGCCTCCCTCTGTCAAAACTACATTAGTCAATGCATCATGTACTGCTGCCCCCATTCGGGTTGAACCACAAACATATAGATAGGCGCCTTCTTCGAGCCAACGAAACAGCTCAGATGAATTCTCAAGCAGACGATGCTGAACGTATTTTTTACTCTCCTGGTCACGGGAAAATGCCAGATCCACGCGTGATAACAGGCCGGAATTGTGGTGTTGCTGAATTTCAAGCTGGTAGAGAAAATCATGATGGAAATGACGATTACCGTACACCAGCCAATTTGGTCCAGAATCACCGTCATCGGCGCGTTGCTGAATAAATGCCCGGAACGGTGCAATCCCGGTACCCGCACCAATCATTATTACAGGTCGTGTTTTTTCAACAGGCAAACGAAAGGAATTATTCTTCACCAAATACACATCCAGGGGTGAGTCTTCTTCAATTCTTTCAATAAGGTAACCGGACGCACCACCCAACTGTACACGTTGATTAAACTCTTGACGCACCACACTCACAGTCAGGTGAATTTCATCATCATATTCAACAGGACTGGAAGCGATTGAATAAAGTCTGGGTGCCAAAGGTTGCAGCAAATTTACAAAACTTTCTGTATCAGTGATTTTTGCAGGAAACTCTGTGGCAAGATCAAATAATTGACGATGATTAATAAATTCAGTCAAACTATTATTATCTGAGACAATCGTATTTAAGCCCTCACTATTTACTAGTTTTGCCCAGTCTTTTACAACCGTTGGATGCAAACGTGTCAATTCATACCGTGCTATCAATGCCTGGCGTAATTCAAGCTGAGCATCCCCTACACTAACGAGACTGTTTCCATTAAAACCAAGAGATTCTAACAAAGCGTCTACCAAAACTGGATCATTCTTAAACCATATACCTAATGCATCACCTGCGCTGTATCTGATCGAATCTGGATCAATGGATAATACCAGATGGCGCACTTCAGTCTCCGCACTGGTCGTCGTGATTTTCTGATTAGCCAGTAAATTTGCACGATAAGGTGTGTCTTTATCAAACTTAACCGATTGCGCTGCTGCTTTATCATTTCTTTGTAAAGAAACCACATTTGTGCTATTGGGCGGCGGAATCAACACCTTCAGTTTTTCTATTGCAGTCGCGCTCCAATGATCGACGCTATTCTGATAGTCAACGTCACAATCCAAGCGCTCAAACAAACGTGTCGCGCCTAATTCACCTAATCGTTTGTCAAAATCTTTTGCAGCCTCGCAATATTGCGGATAACTTGAATCGCCCAATCCCAGTACGGCAAAATTGAGCTGCTCTAATCGCGTTGCTCTTTTACTATTTAAAAACGAATGAAGCGCGTAAGCATTTTCAGGTGGTTCACCTTCTCCTTGCGTACTGACAACGAATAACACCCAGGTTTCTTTGCTTAAATTTCTGACTTTATACTCATCCATCGAGAAAACCTGCGCCTGAAGCCCTTGTGAATTAATTTTTTCTTCAAGTCGGTTGGAGATCGCCTGCGCATTACCTGTCTGAGAACCATATAAAATAGTGACTTTTTCATTTACACTCGGGTTCGTCAGGGTATCGGTATCGTTATCTGGCAACATATCGAGTTGATTCATACTGGCAAGGTAACCACTCACCCACGCAGTTTGAATCGGCGACAAATCCTTAAGCAGGGATTGCAAAGAATTCAGCTGCTCTCCTTTTAAAGGTGATGCGATATTACTCAGTTTAGTATTTAACATATTTCATATACCCTGAATTAATTGGTTACAATTGCTTTTTATTCACGCACTTAATTAAACTTTCGCAACAAAGACTGCCATGAAGGTATAGAGAGTATTAACGCAGATATAAATCATGTAAAATGATTTATATCGATTCAATATTAAAATAATTGATATGGAACTACGTCAACTCCGATCATTCATCGCGCTGGTGGAAAATGACTTCAGTGTAAGTCGTACAGCAAAGGCACTGTTTTTGGTGCAATCTGCTGTCTCGCAACAGATAAAATCACTTGAGGAAGAACTGAGTACCCGATTATTCGTCAGAAATGGTAAACGACTTACAGGCTTAACAAATGTAGGGGAAACGGTGCTTCATTATGCCGAACGCACGATGGCGGATACACAAAATATCCTTGACGCTTGCCGGGAGCATGTAGAACACAATAGCGGGCTACTACGCATTGGTGCGACGCATACCCAGGCACGTTATATTTTGCCACCGGTAATCAGGTCCTTTAATCGTGATTACCCAAATATCGTTTTACAAATCCACCAGGGCACACCGAAACAACTGGTCGAGTTAGCGATGAAAAACATCGTTGATTTTTCCATTTGTACAGAAGCCCTCGCCTCACAACCTGAGTTAACGTCTATTCCATGCTACAAGTGGAATCGCAGTCTCATCGTCAAACCAGGACATCCGTTATTAGAAGAGGATATAACACTTGAGACATTGTGTAATCATCCCCTTGTGACCTACGAGTATGGATTTACAGGTCGAGGTACATTTAATGCGACATTCGCCGACGCAGGACTGACTCCTCATGTTGTGCTTAGTGCAGCTGATACTGATGTCATTAAAACCTATGTTCGTGAAGGTATGGGTGCCGGTATCATTGCCAGTATGGCTTACACCCCAAACCAGGACAGCGATCTGCTCCAAAAAGACCTGAGCCATCTTTTTCCGTGGGAACAAACCAAAATTGCCTACCAGAAAGATAAATATTTGCGTCGCTACCAAATTCATTTCATAGAATTGTTTCAGTCCTGCATATCTCAACCGGAACGCTGGTTTGGATTAGTACCAACAGATTTGGTCCCATTGCCAAATGGACAGCTAAACACCCAGATCAATAAACGTTAAA
>JAADIM010000118.1 GCA_013151345.1 Gammaproteobacteria bacterium | reverse complement strand
TCTGAAGTCATGCAACGCATTGCTGCACCGATGGTGGGCGGCATGATTACGACAACGCTGTTATGTTTGTTGGTGCTACCGGTAATCTATGGGTGGGTTTTGCAGTGGCAAGAGAAACGCGGTACTTGATCGCAATCGCTTCTTAATATCCGAAAGGTATGCACTGCGGTTTCGCTTTAAAAAAAAGAAATTATTGACCTGTGTGTCACACACAGGAGTTAAACTTGGTTCTGTTAATTGTTGATAAGCAATATTAAAACCAAAGGAAAAATCATGAATAAAAACTGTCTTCAATATCTGTTTTTTAGTGTGCTAATGCTGTCTTTTTCATCTATAAACGCCGCTTCTTTGATGTATGTATCTACAGGTGAAACTAATGAGCTTGTTATTATCGATGTTGACACTGATAAAGTGATTAAGCGTATAGGCGAGTTGGAGAATGCGCATGGTCTTTCGACCAGTTCCAATACTAAGTATTTGGTTGCAGGTAGTATGAAGATTATGGAGCCCGATAAAAAATTGAAGGCATCCAAACCTGATGCGGTGAGTGAGGCAGTACACGAAGCACATCACTCTGGTGGGAAGGATGGCGGAAAGGATGCCGCTAAGGTAATGGCTGCTCCGAGTTATGTCTCTGGACAGAAACACGGGAAATGAAGGTAGGCAAAGAATCTGAACATCTGGTGCTTGATAAGGAAAACAAAATTCTCTATGTTGCCAATAAGGCCTCGGCGTCTGTTTCCGCCCTAGACCTCGTAACTGGTGAAGTTAAATCGACCTATACGACTGGGAAAAAACCGCATGGCCTGGATTTATCTGACGACGGGCGCTTTATGTTCATCGCCAGCAAAGGCGGCGAAACACTGCCCCGGGTTGATCTCAGCAACAACAATAAAAAAAGCATAGATTTAAAACCTGCGTCGTATCATCTGAGTTATATCAAAGGTAAAACCAAACTTTATGTTTCCAGCAGGAAAAATCCCACCATCTGGGTCATTGATCCTACTAATTTAACTATTGAAAAATCTATCAATCTAGGGAAAGGCGTTGCCCATCAAATGATAATACGAACTGAATAACTGAATGAAAAATAGATATATTTTTAATTTCAATTAACTTGACCTGTGTGTCGCACCTAGGTGTTAAGCTTCATATTAGAGATAAAAAAAGTTAGGAATGAAAGATGTTAACTGTTAGTGAAATATCAAAATCCGCAAATGTAACAGCCGACTCCGTACGTCACTATGTCCGTATAGGTTTGTTAAAGCCCGAACGTAATCCTGATAATGGTTACAAATTATTTAAGACTGATGATGTTAAAAAAGTCAGATTTATACGCCAGGCCAAAGGCCTTGGGTTCAAACTGAATGATATCAAAAAAATTATTAACCACAGTCATAAAGGAGAATCGCCGTGCCCGATTGTCAGGAAGATCATTGAGCAACACATCGAAGAAAATAAAACCAAACTGGCAGAGCTCAATGCATTGCAGAAGAGAATGGAGAATGCGTTAAAAAAATGGCAATCCATGCCTGATGGCGAACCGGATGGTCATGCTATTTGTCATTTAATTGAGTCAGTAAATAATTATTAATGATTAGAGAAAAGGAGATATACCATGAAATCAAAAATACTTGTTGCATTGGTTGTTTTAGTAATGAGTCTCAGCGGAACGGTGTTTGCCGATAAAAATTCTCACGACAAAAATTCTCATGAAAAAAACTCTGGTCAAATGATGTCGGGGATGATGGATATGGGTGATATGCAAAAGCGAATGACAAACATGCAGAGTATTATGGAGAAAATCCAGAATACGAAGAACGAAAAGGACAGACAAAAACTCATGAATCAACACATGCAGGAAATGCATGAAGGCATGGGGATGATGCAAAGCATGATGATGGGCAAGATGAATGACATGAAAAAGGAACATGCAGGTAAAGGTGATATGACTGGCACTAAGGATATTATGACGCGTCAGAATATGATGGAGCAGCGTATGGATGTGATGCAATCCATGATGGGCCAAATGATGAATCACATGATGGAAAAACAATCCATGGGCATGGATAAAAAATAGTGCTAGTTATAGTGCTAGTTAATATACGGGGATAATTTGAGTGGACAATAAAATCAATGTTGCTAGCCCGGTAATTGATCCGGTCTGTGGAATGGATGTGACGACAGATTCAGAACATAACCGGGAGCATGTAGGCAAGCGCTACTACTTTTGTAGTGAGCATTGCGCACATAAATTCGACGAACATCCTGAGCAATATCTGAATAAATCAGTGGAAGCAGCACAACAGGGAATCGATGACCCTGTAACATATACTTGTCCGATGCATCCCGAAGTGGAACAACAAGGGCCGGGGGCATGTCCCAAGTGTGGTATGGCGCTGGAAGCGCGTTCGGTAGAGGTAGAAGAAGATACCAGTGAACTGGATTATATGTCACGTCGTCTCTGGGTCAGTACGCTATTGGCGATCCCGGTGTTTTTCAGCGCGATGGCGGCTGAGTTTTGGCCGGAAACAATAGCACAATTAGTGAGCCCCGGATTGCGCCAGTGGATCGAAATGATCCTGGCAACGCCGGTGGTACTCTGGGGCGGTTGGATTTTCTTCGTACGGTGCTGGCAATCGCTGGTAACACGTAATCTGAATATGTTCACGCTGATTGGTATCGGTGTGGGCATCGCCTGGCTATACAGTATTATTGGTACTGTATTTCCTGGCATTTTTCCACCCGAGGTCTTTAATAAGATGGGCGTGGTACCGGTTTACTTCGAAGCGGCGGCAGTCATTACGGCATTGGTTTTGTTAGGTCAGGTATTGGAGTTGCGTGCGCGTAGCCAGACTAACGCCGCCATTAAACTGCTTTTAGGTTTGGCACCCAAAGCAGCGCGTATTGTCCGGGACGATGGTACAGAAGAAGATATTCCGTTGAATAGCGTAATACTGGGTAATGTGTTGCGGGTTCGCCCAGGTGAAAAGATCCCAGTAGACGGCATTACCATTGAGGGTGAAAGTAATGTCGATGAATCTATGGTAACAGGCGAGCCCATTCCGGTAGAAAAAAGCGCTGGTGAAAAATTAATTGGTGCTACTGTCAATGGGACCGGCAGTCTATTGATGAAGGCAGAGAAAGTAGGCGCGGATACGTTGTTGTCACAGATCGTAAAAATGGTGGCTGAAGCGCAACGCAGTCGTGCGCCGATCCAGAAATTGGTGGATGTTGTTGCCGGTTATTTCGTTCCGATTGTCGTATTGGTCGCAATTATTACCTTTGTTGTCTGGAGCATTTGGGGGCCGGAGCCAGCACTGGCCTACGCGGTGATCAATGCCGTTGCAGTATTAATCATTGCCTGCCCCTGTGCATTGGGGTTGGCAACACCTATGTCTATTATGGTCGGCACGGGTAGAGGTGCAATGATGGGTGTACTGATTAAAAATGCCGAATCGTTAGAGATCATGAGAAAAGTGGATACCCTGGTGGTGGACAAAACAGGCACGCTCACCGAAGGTAAACCGAAACTGGTGTCGGTTGTGGCAACAGAGGGTTTTCAAGAGCAGGATGTTTTGCGTTTAGCGGCGAGCCTGGAACGGGCCAGTGAACATCCGCTTGCTGAAGCGATTGTACGCGGTGCTGAGGCGCGAGACATAAGCTTGTCCAAAGCAGATAATTTTCAATCAGTCACTGGAAAGGGCGTCACCGGCGAAGTAGAGGAGCAGGTGGTTGCTTTAGGTAATTTAAAGTTGCTTGAAAGTCTTGGTGTCGATGCGGGTGATTTACCACAACAGGCAGACATGCAGCGCGCCGAAGGTCAGACGGTCATGTTTTTGGGCATTAATGGTAAAGCGGCCGGTTTGATAGGGGTCGCCGATCCTATTAAAGAATCAACGCCTGAAGCAATTCATGATTTGCATAATGAAGGCATCAAAGTTGTCATGCTTACCGGAGATAGCCTCAAAACCGCTGAAGCAGTCGCGGCTAAACTGGATATCGATCAAGTGCAGGCAGAGGTGTTACCCGATCAAAAAGCGGCAGTGGTCAAACAGCTACAGGCGGAAGGGTACGTCGTCGCGATGGCAGGCGATGGTATTAACGATGCCCCGGCATTGGCACAAGCACACGTAGGTATTGCGATGGGAACCGGCACTGACGTTGCGATGGAAAGTGCAGGTGTCACTCTGGTTAAAGGGGATCTGCGCGGAATTGTACGTGCCAGGCGATTAAGTCGTGCCACTATGAGTAATATTAGACAGAATCTGTTTTTCGCTTTTATCTATAACTCATTAGGCGTGCCGGTCGCGGCCGGTTTGCTCTATCCGTTTTTCGGTTTGCTGTTATCTCCAATGATTGCGGCAGCAGCGATGAGTTTTAGCTCGGTGTCTGTGATCACGAATGCATTGCGCTTACGCCGTGTAAAATTGTAATAGAGAAAAAT
>JAADIM010000121.1 GCA_013151345.1 Gammaproteobacteria bacterium | reverse complement strand
TTTGATGTAAGATTTTCTTAATTGTCAGGTGCTGATTAGCTCTTCGATCGCTTCAGGGTAAAAAGCAATGTAGTTTTTTATTTGTTTTACTTCACTAAAGGGCTCCTGGTAACTCCATGTCGCAGTTTCAACGCGTTTATTACCCACTGCCAGCGCCCAATGAGTCGCATCTCCTTTAAACGGGCAGACGCTTATTTTCTCTGTAAGTGACAAAAGGTCAGTTCTGATATCTTCGCACGGAAAGTAATAATTGAATGTGTAATCCTGTTCTTGTACAAGCAGTACTTTATGGCTATCTGCGATTGTCACTTTATTAAACTTAATCTTAATACGGTGACTTAGTGGCTTGATATCGATGTGATAATCAGGATGTGCTGCCCAGGCAGAATTCTTGGCTTGGTTTGTCAATTGACTGTTATCCCGAACGTTTTTAACAATGTTTCGATGCTTATTAATCCAAGGAAAATCAGAGCAGGTAAAAGAGACGTTGCTAATGCTACTGTTAGCGCAAATTTCGGCCATGAATTGGAACCATGGCAGCCGCTTAAAAGAGAAATGCCACCACCTCCGCCAACAATCCAGTTGCCTGGTAAATTAAGTAATATAGCAATACTCAAATATTTGTGTTGATGAATGTGGCGTTCTAAAAAATATTTACTACGAGGCGTAAAAAACCGGTTTTGTATAATGATGGAATGCCAGGAAGAGGGTGCCTGGATCGTATTTTGCGTTTCCGGTTTTTGCTGATTTTCTAGATTTAGTTTCCTCTTAGGTCGAGCTGTCCAATATTTGGATGTTAATCTACCTGCCGCGAATGCAATGTTAAGCCCGATAAAGGTGCATATATAGGCCGCAACAATGCCTGGTTTTCCATAATAAATCATGAGTAGCAGACCTAGCTCAAGGCCAGGTACATAAGGTATAGCGAGTAACACGATATAAAGGACACACGCATATATAAAGAAGGATGATGAAGGGCACTGAAAACTATTCTTAAGTGTTTCGAATACGCTCGTACCGCTAGTATTAACTAACATTACGCCAAAGATCACAAATGTGACGATGCAAAAAGTTAGTATTTTAAAACGCAGTGTATTTTGCATATTTGTTCGGTTATGTTGTGGGTGTGCTTGTCTCGCTGTATACAAGAATAATCGTTGTATTATTGCAACGGAAGTCTTGAGTTTTGCAAATGATCGGTGCAATAATGCACCGCATGGATTGGGATGATTTACGTTTCTTTTTGGCAGTTGCGCGCACGGGGTCTATACGGGCGGGTGCCGAGACGTTGGGTGTTAATCACTCGACTGTATCGCGCCGGATTAATGCCTATGAGAAAAAACTCGGTGTACGTTTATTTGAACGATTACCCACTGGGTATGTTTTAACAGCCGCTGGCGAAGACATGGTCGCATCCGTTGAACGCATCGAGGACGAAGTTGCTTCGCTTGATCGACAGGTATTTGGACAAGACGCACAGTTAAACGGCAATCTTAGGGTGACAATGCCGTTACCACTCGTTTTGCATTTATTAATGCCCGATTTGGCCAAATTTTCCGAAACTTATCCCGGTATTGAATTGGAGTTAGCACTTTCATACGAGGAATTTAACCTCACAAAACGCGAAGCTGACATCGCCATACGCATTACCAATAATCCACCTGAGCATTTGGTCGGACGTAAATTAATGCAGTATACGACAGCAGTGTATGCATCAACTGCCTATCTGACGAAACACGATCCTGTTAACTATCCGACAACGATGAATTGGATCGGTTGGGATGCCATGTATGATCACCAATGGATTAAGGAGAGTAGTTATTCAGACTTAGCTATTCACCATCAAATTAACGATGCCGTCGCCCAACTTGAAGCGGCAAAGGCGGGTATGGGTATTACCCAGTTACCTTGTTTTATGGGCGATAAAGAATCTGAATTACAACGTTTGCCTCCAGGAATTCCGGCACCGAGCTGGAGTATATGGATACTAACCCAAGGATTTACGCTATACGGCTCGAGTGCGCGCATTTATTGATTTTATGGTTATCGCATTTGGAGCGCACCGTGATTTATTGGAGGGGCGCTGAGAGGTTTAGTCCGATAGGCAATTAGCTAAAGGCTATACTCTTGATAAGCATTGCCGCCATGATTGCAAGCATGGCGGACAATAAGGTGCCGATTAATACGTATTCAGCAGATTGTACTTCTGTTTCCATTTTCATTGCTTCGGTTACCACGACTGCTTGTTCTTGGATCTCAGGGTCGAACCAAGCTATCCGATTGATTATAATGCTATTATTTCAAAAATGCAGCCCTATGTAAGCCTTGATCAAGCTTTTTTGGTATCAAAATGAAGTGGTAAAAAATTTGAAGTGGCAAACAAATACTTTAAAAACGAATATTTCCATAATTGACTCTTTTTGGCATTAAAATGAGCCATTTAGGAGAAAATAGAAGCCGATTTTTAACATTTTTTTCCTTCAATCTCGTAACTTAGTTTAATCAGGTACCTCTGCTGATACCTCTCGTAAAATGCAATTCTTTGTTGGCTGAGCTTCCGCTGGCTGAACTGCGCCGAGCGCTACACTTATCACAGGAGCAGCTTGCTGCTGAGTTGGATGTTCGTCAACCCGCCATCGCAAAAATGGAAAAAAGAGCTGACATGTATATTTCAACCTTGCGTCGTTTTATCGAAGCAATGGGAGGGCAATTGGAAATTCGCGCTTACTTTCCGGATGGTGATGTGAAAATCAATCAGTTTGAGGATCTAGATAAAAAGGCACGGACGTATTAGGATCTTTTCAACGACCAATAGTTTAAACGATATTATATGTCTTTTTTTCATGTTGCGTCGCCTCAGTTGAATTAACTGGGGTGACAACTACGCTTAACACAGGCGGCTATTAATAACAAAAAGATAGAGTCTCCCATTTTCCATTCAGAAAATATCGTTTATGAGAAATGGTAGACACTAATTGTTGTTTGCAACAATAAAAAATACTATTTTTATTCTATTTCTATCAGCGCCTCGTCTGGATTAACACTATCGCCCTTACTAACGTGCACTTTAACTACTTTGCCATCGATGGGTGATTGTACTTCTGTTTCCATTTTCATTGCTTCGGTTACCACGACTGGGTCACCCGCTTTCACTTCGTCGCCTTCAGAAACGAGTACTTCAACGATAATCCCTGGCATGGACGTTGTAACATGGCCCGGCGATGTTGCTCTAGGACGCTTGCTTCCTTTCGAAGAGCTCGGTTTTTCCACCACACCTTGTCCATTGTCCGGCGCGATGACTTCATCGAGCGTTTCAAGCATAATTTCTTCGGGCACGCCATCAATAGTGATAAAAAAAGGACGCCGGTCTTCAGTTTTGTGGCCAGTGCCTGTTACCCGTATGTGATAAGTCTCGCCATGTAATGTGGCATTAAATTCGGTGGCGACGGCACAATAATGATCATCACTCGCGAGCGGACGTTCCAATGGCTCGGGAGTCAGTGTGCCAGCCTCGCGCTGTTCAAGAAAATCTCTACCGATTTCAGGGAACATGGCGTAAAGTAAAATATCTTCTCCTGATTTTGCTATGTCACCGATTTCCTGTCTAAGATTATTCATTTCAGGTTCGAGTAAATCTGCGGGACGACAGTCTATGACATCGGCGTTTCCAATTGCTTGTTGTCTGACGATCGAGTTTACCGGTCCTGGAGGAGTACCGTATCGACCTTGCAAATAAAATTTAACTTCGTTGGTAATGTTTTTATAACGCGCATTGCTGAGTATGTTTAATACAGCTTGAGTGCCCACAATTTGTGACGTGGGTGTAACCAGCGGTGGGAAGCCCAGGTCTTCTCTGACACGGGGTATTTCCGCCAGCACATCATTCATACGACCCAACTCACCTTGTTCTTTTAATTGATTGGATAGATTTGAAATCATGCCACCAGGTACCTGGTTAATCTGTACACGCGTATCCATACCAGTGAATTCGCTTTCAAATTGATGATATTTTTTTCTGACTTCACGGAAGTAAAAACCAATTTCCTGGAGTAATTCAAGATCGAGGCCGGAGTCGTAATCTGTATTTTTTAGCGCGGCGACCATGCTTTCTGTGGCCGGATGACTGGTGCCACCAGAAAATGTCGATATGGCTGTGTCGATATGAAAACATCCGTTTTCAATTGCCTTTAGTTGACACATCGCAGCCAGCCCCGCAGTCGCGTGGGAATGAATATGTAAGGGAATATCGATGTTATTTACAATTGCGCCAACTAATTTTGCTGTTATCATCGGCGTCAATAGCCCAGCCATATCTTTTATAACGACACTGTCACATCCCATATCCTGAAATTGTTTCGCCATCTCTACAAATTGATCAACATTATGAACAGGACTGGTTGTATATGCGATTGCGCCTTGTGCATGTTTGCCAATGGCTTTGATCGTTTCTATTGATAGACGAATATTACGTAAATCGTTTAAGGCGTCGAATACGCGAAATACATCGATGCCGTTTTCTGCCGATTTTTCTATGAAGGTTCGTACGACATCGTCTGAATAGTGGCGATAGCCTAATAAATTTTGTCCACGCAGCAGCATTTGTAATGGTGTGTTAGGAAGGGATTTTCTCAATAGCCGAAGTCGCTCCCAGGGGTCCTCTTTAAGAAAACGAACGCAGGCATCAAATGTGGCGCCACCCCAGACTTCCAACGACCAGTAGCCTATTTTATCAAGTTTCTCACATATCGGAAGCATGTCTTCTGTGCGCATCCGGGTTGCGATTAGCGATTGATGCGCATCACGCAATATGGTGTCGGTAATAAAAACTTTGGACATGTTAAAATTTCCCTTGAATGCGTTTTCTTTCTAGTTATCTTATTTTTGAAATAAAAGTTTTAAAATAATGTTTTGAAATAATAGTTTTTAACTATAATTTTTTTAAGATCCTATGTTTATGACCCCATGTGTGCTGCAATTGCAACCGCGACCGCTGCAGCGATATCGTGTTCCCTTCTGCGTACAGAGTAATTTACAAGGCCTGGGTGAGATTCAACAAAACTGGTGTCGAATTTTCCTTGACGAAACTCCAATGATTTAAGAATCTCCAAATGATACGGGATGGTTGTCTTCACGCCATATACACCCATATCGTGGAGTGCGCGTGCGGCGCGGTCAAGCAAATCGTCCCAGGTAAGCGCCCATACGATGAGCTTTGCACACATAGAGTCGTAGTAAGGTGGTATTTCATAACCTGTATAAATTGCACTGTCGGTTCGCACACCGGGGCCACCTGGTGCAAAATAACGCGTGATACGCCCATAACTGGGCAGAAAATCGTTTTTAGGATCTTCAGCGTTTATACGAAATTCCATTGCATAGCCGCGCCGTTTGACATCGCGTTGTTTGTATCTTAACGGTAGATCGTTGGCAATTCGAATTTGTTCCTGAACAATGTCGATACCGGTTATGCCTTCCGACACACAATGTTCTACTTGCAGTCGCGTATTCATTTCCATGAAATAGAAATTATTCTCTGTGTCCAATAGGAACTCTACCGTGCCTGCATTTCGGTAGCTGACTTTTTTAGCCGCGCGCACTGCCAGCTTACCGATGTATTTTCTTTGTTCTTCATTCAGCTGGGGCGAGGGTGCGATTTCAATTAACTTCTGATGACGTCGTTGTATTGAGCAATCGCGTTCAAATAAATGGATTACGTTACCATGATGATCAGCGAGAATCTGCACTTCAATATGTCGCGGATTGACGACGCATTTTTCTATAAACACATCCGCGCTACCAAATGCCTTGGTGGCTTCAGAGACGACGCGATCAAAATTACGTTTTAGATCTGCTTCATTTTTGCATTGTCGAATACCACGACCGCCGCCGCCTGACGTCGCTTTGAGCATAACGGGATAACCAATTTTCGCGGCATATTCAACCGCTTCATTGAGGTCTCGCAAGCTGCCTTCACTGCCGGGTGTAACGGGAATGCCAGCTTTAATCATGCTCTGCCGCGCCATGATTTTGTCACCCATATGGCGAATAACGTTAGCATCCGGGCCAATGAAGCGAATATTACGCCGCTGGCAGATTTCAGCCAATTCTGGATTTTCAGAGAGAAACCCATAGCCGGGGTGAAGCGCGTCACAGCCGGTCGCAACCGCTAAATTGACGATCCGGTGTGCGTTCAGGTAGCCTGCTACGGGATCAGGGCCTAAGCTATAGGCTTCGTCAGCCTTTTTCACATGCAGTGCATGGCGATCTGCATCTGCATAGATTGCGACCGATTTAATACCCATTTCAGTACATGCACGTGCAATCCGTACGGCTATTTCGCCTCTGTTTGCTATCAGTATCTTTTTAATCAATGCTTAACCTTATGAATTTGCGGAGGTAACTACTATTATAGACGCTCAACGGAAAAATTAGACTCCGTAGGAGTTTGGACTATTGCGGATTTTAGCTATCTATGTCAAGGATCAGATAAGGCAGGGCACTGAATTATATGCATTTTTCCTTTGACAGGTTAAGAGACAATCGATATTATTCCCCGCCTATGATGGATCCATTGCCTCAGTATATTGACCCGATTCGTCTTGCAATCAAGTTTAAGCGTCTCTCAGGGCAAATGAGCCTCGGAGAAATGGAACGTTTAACTTCCTTGTTGGCTTCAACTCAAGGTCAAGTAGATATAGATTTGGAATTAGGTATTGACCGTTCTAAAATAAGGAATATTCGAGGACGAATACGGGCAAATGTAACGTTAGTGTGTCAGCGTTGTTTGCAGACGATGGATTATATGATTGATTCTAAGGTGATGTTAGGCATCATCATAGAACGGGAACAGGCAGACCAACTTCCGGCCAAGTACGAGCCATTGCTCATTGAATCAGATAAAGTCTCGTTGAAAGATATCATAGAAGACGAGATGATATTAGCGATACCCAGTACGCCTCATCATGATCTTTCAAACGATAAAGAAGTTTGTGAAAGTACTATAAAGTATTTCCACAACGACAGTAAAGGTAGTGTTGATGGTAATAAACGTGAAAACCCGTTTGCAGTATTGGCTGATTTGAAAAGGAAAAATTGAACCCAGAATCTAAAGATATATTTTTAGATATTTTTAGATATTTTTAGATAGTCTTTTAGCTAGATAATGCTCTTTGCTTTTATATTTTCATTTTCTAGGCAACAACACTATTCGTCGTTTTATTGTTGTTCTAGATAAATGTTTTGTTCGAGCTAAAAGATATCGAGCAACGAATTTTTTAAATTTAAACTAGGTATTCTTTTTTTACCTGGTTTTTTCTTAATACCCGGTTTTTTAAGGAGTGCAATGATATGGCAGTACAACAAAACAAAAAATCACCTTCACGACGTGGCATGCGACGTGCGCATCAAAAATTGACGAATCCAACATTCTCAATAGATTCTGAAACCGGAGAAACACATTTACGACATCACGTTTCACCAAATGGCTATTATCGGGGTCGTCAGGTTGTTCAAGTAAATGACGATGATTCTGAAGAATAATTTCTCATCGTAATATCTACTTACTGGTGTTTAAGTAATATGTGATGAGCAATATATCGTCATTTATTACTACTTTACTCGCCGTGATTTACTCCGACAATGCGCCAAACTTCTCTACTATTCCCGTTAGGAGCAGCAAAAAACGAATGTGTTTCTTCCTGCTTCATGGGTTTGGTTATTTTGCTTAACTAGACTTTTTGTTTAACCAGACCTGTTTAACTAGACAATGCGTTCATGCAAATTAACCAACATACCTATTTATTCTCATGAACAAAAAGGCATGAACAAAAAGGCATGAGTAAAAAACATGAGTAAAAAAATAACAATCGCACTCGATGCAATGGGCGGCGATTTTGGTCCCCCTGTGGTGGTGCCTGCCGCGCTCGGTATGCTAAGCAGAAATAAAAATCTTCACCTCATTTTGGTGGGAGATCAAGATATTCTTGAAGATGAAATAAAAAAAAATAAAATAATAGAAGGTAATAGAAATATATCTATTAAACACGCCTCACAATGTGTTGCTATGGATGAACTGCCATCTCAAGCATTACGTGGCAAAAAAGATTCTTCCATGCGTGTAGCAATTGATTTAGTAAAGGCAGGGATTGCCGATGCATGTGTCAGTGCAGGCAATACAGGCGCACTAATGGCGACAGCACGATTTGTATTAAAAACACTTCCAGGCATTGATCGACCAGCCATCATTACAACATTGCCCACAATGAACGGACATACCCACATGCTCGACCTGGGTGCAAATGTTGATTCAAGTGCGGATCATTTATTTGAATTCGCTGTAATGGGTTCTGCTTTAACCAGTGCGGTAGAGAATATAGACCGCCCAACAATTGGCTTACTTAATATTGGCGAGGAAGAAATAAAAGGTAATGAACGCGTTAAGGAAGCCGCCCGATTATTAACAAACAGTGATCTAAATTATATTGGTTTTATTGAAGGCGACGCTATTAATAAAGGCGATGTGGATGTTATTGTGTGTGATGGTTTTATTGGTAACGTTTCGCTAAAAACGACAGAAGGGGTCGCTAAAATGATCTCGCACTATATGAAACAGGAGTTCAACAAAAATTGGATAACCCGCCTGGTGGGTTTGCTTGCGTCGCCAATTTTAAAAGCGTTTAAAACGAAAATTGATCCTCGTTATTACAATGGCGCTAGTTTTGTAGGTCTACAGGGAATAGTAATAAAAAGTCATGGTGGTGCAGATATATTGGCGTTCAAAACAGCAATCAATGAAGCAGTTTTGGAAGTTAATAAAAATGTCCCACAACTTATCAGCAAGCAGCTCGAATATTTACTAACTCAAAGGCAGGCAGTGTGACGAGCTCACATATCAATACAGGTATACATTCCCGTATCATAGGGACAGGTGGTTTTTTACCTGAAAAAATATTGACCAACGCGGATTTGGAAAAAATGGTCGATACCTCTGATGAATGGATTACTGACAGGACGGGTATTAAAAAAAGACATATAGCAGGTGATAATGAAACCACGTGTGATCTCGCAGAAAAAGCGGCGAAGCTCGCTATAGAAGCTGCCAATATTGATGCAACATCTATTGATTTAATTATAGTGGCTACTACGACACCTGATCGCGTATTTCCAAGTACCGCTTGTCTATTGCAGGATCGTCTGGGTATTCATGGTTGTCCAGCGTTTGATATTCAGGCGGTGTGCACTGGTTTTATCTATGCTCTTTCGGTGGCAGATAAATTTCTACGAACTGGCGCGAATAAACGAGCATTGGTAGTGGGCGCCGAGACTATGTCACGTATAATCGACTGGACTGATCGGGGAACAAGCGTATTGTTTGGTGATGGTGCAGGCGCCGTTGTGTTAGAGGCAAGTGAAGAAGCAGGTATTCTTTCAACCCATATACATGCCGACGGGCAATACAAGGAACTACTCACCGTACCCACTGGTATATCACAAGGCTACGATAAGGTGAGGGAAGGCAGTGCTTTCATGAGCATGCAAGGTAATGAAGTGTTTAAAGTGGCGGTGAATACGCTTGGCAAAATTGTAGACGAGACGCTGGAATTTAATAATATGGAAAAATCTGATGTAGATTGGTTAGTGCCACATCAGGCCAATATTCGTATAATCAGTGCAACAGCGAAAAAGCTTAAAATGTCGATGGACAGGGTTGTTGTTACTGTCGGCGAGCACGGCAACACATCGGCGGCATCTGTTCCTCTGGCATTCGATGTGGCGATACGCGATGGGCGTATTGCACGAGGTGATATAATTTTGCTGGAAGCTTTTGGTGGTGGCTTTACCTGGGGTTCGGTTTTAATGAAGTACTAACTAGTAGATGAATTCGACATTAGCATTTGTTTTTCCCGGTCAGGGTTCGCAATCTGTTGGCATGTTAACGCAGATGAGTGAGCAAAGCCCTGTTGTGAGTCAGATGTACGAGAAAGCGTCTGAGGTATTGGGTTATGATTTATGGGATCTAATTACCAACGGCCCCATCGAGGAATTGAACAAAACACATATAACACAACCGGCCATGCTCGTGGCGGGCGTTGCGATGTGGCGAATCTGGAAAGAAGCGGGTGGCGACATACCCTGTATAATGGCCGGCCATAGTTTAGGCGAATATACTGCACTTGTGTGTGCAGAAGCGCTTGGTTTTGAAGACGCAATCAGACTCGTCGAGGTACGTGGGCGATATATGCAGGATGCTGTGCCAGAGGGTGCAGGTGCCATGGCCGCTATCCTCGGTTTGGATGATGCCAGTGTCATTCAGGTTTGCGAAGATGCAGCACAAGGCGAGATTATTGCGGCGGTTAATTTTAATTCCCCTGGTCAAGTGGTTATCGCCGGCAACGTCGGTGCAGTGGAACGAGCTACTAATATTGCAAAAGAAGCGGGTGCGAAACGTGCAGTAATTTTACCGGTCAGTGTTCCTTCTCATTGCTCGCTAATGATGCCTGTGGCGGAAAAATTAAAAGAAAAATTTCGGGACATAGCAATTTCTGAACCAATAATATCTGTTATTAGTAACGTCGATGTTACAATTAATTCGAATGGAGATGAGATTTGTGACGCGTTGATAAAGCAGTTGTATAGTCCGGTCAGATGGGTTGAAACTATACAAAAAATGGCTGCAGATGGTATTGAGAACATTGTCGAGTGTGGGCCAGGCAAGGTATTAATGGGTTTAAACAAACGTATCGATCGTAAAATTAAGCATCATTCAATTTTCGATGCTGCATCGTTGGAGAAAACCCAGGCGGTAATCAAAAGCTAAAAGCTAAAAGCTAAAAGCTAAAAATTTAAATTTAAGTTGGAGTTGGCAAGTTCATTCCAATTTACTATACCCGTGGCGTTTGGGATTTAGGTGTAACTGCACGCCCTCTTTATTTCATGGCAAGGCGAAATGACGAGTAATAGTCGCTCTATTGCGAGGAATTTCAACGCAGCCATGGAATAAAGAGGGCGTGCAGTGACACCTAAATCTCACTCGCTACGAGTATATATTCCAATCTACTATAGGAATCTATCATGACATTACAAGGCGATGTGGTGTTAATAACCGGAGCAAGTCGTGGCATAGGCCAGGCAATTATGCTTGAATTAGGCAAGCAGGGTGCAGTGGTCATTGGCACCGCTACATCGTCTTCGGGTGCTGAAAAAATTACATCTGTTATAAATGAAAATGGGCTTAAAGGAACGGGCCTCGCGCTTGATGTAACTGATCAGGACAGTATAAATACAGTAATTAAAGCAATTTCTGAAGAATTTTCCGAGCCAAGTATTTTAGTCAATAATGCCGGGATCACGCGCGACAATCTTTTAATGCGCATGAAAGATGATGAGTGGAATGATATCATTAACACAAATTTAAATTCTGTTTTCCGTTTATCGAAGGCGTGTTTGCGAAGTATGATGAAGGCCAGGAAAGGACGCATTATTAGCATAGCATCTGTTGTTGGTGTGGCTGGTAATGCTGGGCAATCAAATTACAGTGCAGCGAAAGCCGGATTAATTGGATTTACTAAATCTCTAGCCAGAGAAGTTGGCTCTAGAGGTATAACAGCGAATGTTGTAGCGCCGGGATTTATTGATACTGACATGACACGTTCGTTGGCCGATGAACATAAAGAGGCGTTGCTTAAACAGATCCCGATGAATCGTTTGGGCCAACCTAAGGAGATAGCTGCAGCTGTTGCATTTTTAGCCTCTCCGGAGGCTTCTTACATCACCGGGACGACAATTCATGTGAATGGTGGCATGTACATGAATTAATCATTATTATTTATACAATACAAAGTGTTATCTTATAGTAGTCATGTAGTTTATAATTTATAACGAAATTATTTTCGATTAAAAAGTGTTAAAAGTTGTAACTTACACGTCTAATCTTTTAGAATACGACCGCAGTTAAGTTCTGCGCATACCATACGTTGGGAGGAATAAATTAATATGAGCACAGTCGACGAACGCGTCCATAAAATTGTGATGGAACAGCTGGGAGTGAAGCAAGAAGAGATTTCAAATGAATCTTCTTTTGTAGATGATCTCGGTGCCGACTCTCTTGATACCGTCGAGCTGGTTATGGCTCTTGAAGAAGAATTTGAAACCGAAATTCCGGATGAAGAAGCTGAGAAAATTACAACCGTGCAACATGCGATAGATTACATTAATAAGAATGTAAGTGTAGCGTAGTCACTTAAGTCACTATAAGTCACTTAGCAGTAGCGTAGTCAGTCACTTAGCATAGTTAACAGCTAAGTAACTAACGTTATGTAACGTATAAGTAACGTAAGTTAAGAGCTGTAAGCTGAGTAACATAGAATCTAGTTTAGGCCGCTATACCACTGTGTGGGCGCGGCCTTTTCTTTTAATAGCGTATCATTTATTGTCCGCATAATTTGAGAGTAGGATTTGAGATTAAGATTTGAGAGTAGAATGATTTCATTTAGGAGAATAAAGATTGTCTAAACGTCGTGTTGTTATCACGGGACTGGGAATGGTGTCACCTGTTGGGCTTGATGTTGAATCATCGTGGGCAAATATTCTAGCAGGGAAAAGCGGCATTAGACCTATAGAACATTTTGATGTAAGTACATTTCCCACTCGTATTGGTGGATCTGTATGGGGTTTTGATGTTTCAAAAGTGTTGCCGCCCAAAGACGCAAAAAAAATGGATGTTTTTATTCATTATGGCGTTGCGGCTGCAAAAGAGGCAGTGGAAGATTCGGGTCTTGAAGTAACTGACGATAGTGCAGAACGCATCGGTGTCGCGATTGGTTCGGGCATTGGTGGCATTACGGGTATTGAGAAAGGTTATGACAATTTTTTAAAAGGCGGCTCCAGAAAAATATCCCCGTTTTTCGTACCAAGCAATATTATAAATATGATTTCAGGTAACGTTTCTATTATCCATGGTATGAAAGGCCCCAACATTGCGTTAGTGTCTGCGTGTGCAACCGGTACTCACAGCATCGGCGAAGCGTCGCGCATTATCGAATATGGCGACGCAGATGTGATGGTGGCAGGTGGCGCTGAAATGGCAACATCCGCCGTTGGCCTGGGTGGGTTTTGTTCTGCACGAGCATTATCAACTAACAACGAAAATCCAGCGGGTGCAAGTCGGCCATGGGATAAGGGCAGGGATGGTTTTGTTTTAAGTGATGGCGCCGGTGTCGTCGTGCTCGAAGAACTGGAGTTTGCCAAAAAGCGTGGTGCGCATATTTATGGTGAGATCATTGGCTATGGCATGAGTGGCGATGCCTACCATATGACAGCACCCGCAAAGAGTGGTGACGGTGCAAAACGTTGTATGGACAGTGCGCTGAGAAATGCAAAGATAAATCCAGATGACGTGGATTATGTTAATGCACACGGTACCTCTACACCCGCTGGTGATTTGGCAGAGACAAACGCAACCAAAGGCACGTTTGGTGAGCACGCCAAAAAAGTTGCGATTAGTTCGACGAAATCCATGACGGGTCATTTATTGGGTGCTGCAGGTGGTATTGAAGCGATTTTTTGCGCGTTGACATTACGAGATCAAGTCGCCCCACCGACTATTAATTTGGATACCCCCGATCCCGAATGTGATCTGGATTTTGTACCCAATATCGCACGAAATATGAAAATTGATACGACTATGTCAAATTCGTTCGGTTTTGGCGGCACGAATGCAACTTTAATTATTAGGAAATTTACCAGTTAGACTCTCTGTTGCTATAATTTAAGAGTAATAATTTTAGAGTTATAATTTAAGACAAGTGAAACTAGATTCTTTTGATTCGTTTTATAGTGAAAAAGATGAGGATGGTATTTGCGTCCGTTACCTAGATTTATATCAAGATCTTTTCCCTTTACACCATGAAAACCCGCAGCGCTACCCGCATTTACTGGAAAGTGTAGCACAGGGTACATCTCATTCTCGCTTTGATATTCTTTTTGCTTTTCCGGACGATGTGCTGGAATTGACAGCAGATAAATCAATTAAGATTAACAATCAATGCATTGACAATGCTAGCAATAACTATAATTACGACAACAACGATGTGCTCAATCTTTTCGATGAAGTATGGGCAAACGTGGGTAAAGCTAAGTGCTCATTTCCAGAGATTCCTTTTACCGGTGGTTGGTTTGTTTTTTTGGCGTACGAGCTAGCAGCGCTAATCGAGCCTGGATTAGGCTTGCCGAAAAAAGATCAACACACGCCTGTTGCTGTATTTACCCGAATTCCAGCCGCAATTATCCGTGACCACAAACTGAAGAAGCTTCTTCTGGTTGCAGAAGATGACCAAAAATATTTGCTTGAACTTATGCGGGAAGATTTGGCGCGTTCAGCTAAACAGGTGGATGTCACAAACGTTGATACTTTAAACTCGGGTATTTTAAAAGAGTTACAAGAAGAAGATAGCAGTAGCTATATTAAATCAGTAAATAAAATAAAAAACTATATTACTGAAGGTGATGTTTTTCAGGTCAATCTCTCAAGGCGCTGGAAAGGAAAAATTAAAAAAGAAACAACGGCAGCTGATATATATTATCGTCTCAAAGAACATAATCCAGCACCGTTTGCAGGTATTGCGACCTACAAAAATACGAGTATTATTAGTTCATCGCCAGAGAGATTGGTCAAGGTAAAAGACAGGATAATAGAAACTCGCCCTATTGCGGGTACACGACCGCGCAGTACGAACCAATCCGTTGATAATGATTTAACTGACGAATTGATCACTGATCCGAAAGAACGTGCAGAACATATCATGCTCATTGACCTTGAGCGCAATGATTTAGGCAGAGTCTGTATACCCGGTAGTATTAACGTAAATGAATTAATGGCGATCGAATCTTATTCACATGTTCATCATATCGTTTCGAATGTATGTGGCAAATTACAAAATGATGTCACCCCCGGGATGGTTATTCGCGCTGTTTTTCCTGGCGGGACAATTACAGGGTGTCCGAAGGTTAGATGCATGGAAATACTCGCTGAGCTAGAGGAAACCGCCCGTGGACCCTATACTGGTTCTATGGGATACATTAATCATGATGGGAGTATGGATCTGAATATTTTGATTCGTACAATAGTGTTAAATGGTCGCGAATTGGTTATACAGGCAGGGGGAGGTATTGTCGCTGATTCTGATCCCGAACGTGAGTTGAATGAAACGCGAGCAAAAGCGCGAGGTTTATTAATGGCGCTAAGTGTGACGGTCGATATCACGCTCGATAAAGCTCTTGACAAAACTCTTGGCAAAACAGGTCAATGACTACCCCTGCAACCTTGGTAAATGGCAAGGCAATAGATCATATTAGCGTTAAAGATCGAGGTCTTCAGTATGGTGACGGTTTGTTTGAGACAATCGCCATTTATAATAACAAGCCCGTACTCTGGGATCGACATATTGCACGATTAACGTTAGGTTGTGATCGACTAAAAATTCCACGCCCGGATAAATCACAACTGTTCGAAGAGGCCAGTTCTCTTTTGCATGGGATAGAAAAAGCGGTGTTAAAAGTGATTTACACGCGTGGCTGTGGTGAAAGGGGTTATCAACTCCCTAAAACAGTGGAACCGATGAGAGTATTGCAACGCCGTTCATGGCCTGAATATTCTCAACAAAATAAAACTGATGGTGTCAGCATTCGATTATGTGCAACAAATTTAGGCTATAATACAACATTAGCCGGTCTGAAGCACTTGAACCGACTGGAACAGGTAATGGCCAGAACGGAATGGCCGGATTATAGTCAAGTATTTGAAGGCATAATGCTGGATCTAGAACAGAATGTTATTAGTGGAACAATGAGTAATGTTTTTTTCGTGCAGAATAATACATTGATAACACCTGATCTGACAAAGTGTGGAATCAAGGGCGTCATTCGTGATTTAGTTCTGGAGACGTTAGATGAACTTAAAGTCACACACAGTGTAAGAAAAGTGGGTATTAAAGAATTATATTGCGCTGACGAAATATTTATAACAAATTCATTAATAGGTGTTTGGCCAGTAAACCAATTTAATGAATTTCAATACGCTGTAGGACCAATAACAAAACGTATTTCAAAAAACATTGATGCTTTATTGTACTGAAGTATGAAAAATACAGTTTTTAAATTAGCAGGTGTTGTTGTCATATTTTCCAGCATTGCATTGGGCTGGATTGCAATGGAATATAATACGTTTAAAAAAACCCCACTGAATATTGTCGGAGACGGATTTAAATATGAAATAAAAAAGGGTATGACGCTTACTTCGGTTGCAAATAAATTGTCGCAGCAAGGTATCCTTGAGAAACCGAGATATTTACGTTGGATAGCAAAATGGCAAGGTGTTGCGAATGCGATAAAAATAGGAGAGTATGAATTCCCTTATGGCACTACACCGGTAGAGTTTTTGGATAAAATTGTTAGTGGCCAGGTCATACACTATTCTATGACGATTGTGGAAGGTTGGAACTTCAAGCAGTTGCTTTATGCGATAAAAAATAATAAACAGTTGGTATCCACGGTTGGAAATCTCAAAGAACAGCAAATTATGTCTAAATTGGGCTATGCTGGCCAACATCCGGAAGGACGGTTTTACCCAGACACCTACCTGTATCCAAAGAATACCACCGATATCGATTTTTTAAAACGGGCGTATGCCGCCATGTCGAAAAAATTAAATCAGGAATGGGAAGGGCGTGTTGGTGCATTACCGTTTGATTCGCCTTACGAATCACTTATTCTCGCCTCCATCGTCGAAAAAGAAACTGCGTTGCCAAGCGAGAGAAAAGCCATTGCTGGCGTATTTGTACGGCGTCTTGAAAAAAATATGCGATTACAGACCGATCCGACCGTCATATATGGTATGGGCGATAAATATAACGGTAATATAAGATTAAGCGATTTAAAACGAGATACACCCTATAATACTTATCGAAGAAAGGGGTTGCCACCGACGCCGATTGCTATGCCCGGTGGCGCGTCTATTAATGCAGCTTTACATCCCGAGGATGGTGATGAATTATATTTTGTTTCACGGGGAGATGGTAGTCATGAATTCTCAAGTACGTTACAACAACACAATAACGCAGTGATTAAATACCAACTTAAGGGCAAACCAAAGAAATTTTCATCGATGCCAGCGAAGAAATAAATTACTGAAAAAATAAATTTAATTATTAAAAACTTTGCATACTTTGCACCTTATGCGGTGAAATCATGCGGTAAAAAACGGTCAAATTAAAGTGAAAGGAAAATTCATTACAATAGAAGGTGGAGAGGGTGCAGGTAAATCTACTAACCTGATTTTTATTCGCCAGTATCTAAAAGCAGCTGAAAAAAAAGTCGTATTAACGCGGGAACCCGGTGGTACGTCAGTAGGCGAAAAAATTCGCGACGTGCTTTTGGATAAAAAACAAATCGATATAAGCAATGATACCGAATTATTAATGATGTTTGCAGCGCGCGCACAACATATTGAACACGTTATATTGCCAGCGTTGAACGCAGGTGACTGGGTTTTGTGTGACAGATTTACTGATGCGACTTATGCGTACCAGGGCGGAGGCCGTGGAATTGATAACGAACGTATAGCGACCCTGGAAAATTGGGTGCAGGGCACGCTCAGGCCTGATTTAACCCTTCTTCTGGATTTACCTGTTGAAGAAGGAATGAAAAGAGCTAATAAACGCAGTGAACCGGATCGGTTTGAACAAGAAAAACTTGAATTTTTTAATCGGGTCAGAAACGCATATTTGAATATGGCCAGGACAAATACTGGACGATATCGTATAGTCGATGCATCCACTTCGTTAGAAAATGTTCAAGAGCAGATAACACAGATTCTTGATGAATTTTGTGTAGATAACATCTTGTAAGTAAATAATAAGTATATGTACAGGTAAACAAGTATGTCTATTTTTCCTTGGCAACAATCAATACTGCAACAACTTAACGCCAGATTTCAACAGGCACGGTTACCGCATGCATTATTGTTTAGTGGGCAATCCGGGGTTGGAAAATATCAGTTTGCGATTGCGTTTGCACAAACTGTTCTATGCAAACAAGCAACGACCGAGGGCCATGCGTGTGGTAGCTGTTCTTCTTGCCTATTATTTAATGCAGGTACACATCCTGATTTTTCAAATATTGTTCCGGCTGAAGAAAGTAAATATATACTGGTCGATCAAATAAGATCACTCAGCGTGTCTCTATCGCTTAAAAGTCAGTACGGTGGTTATAAAATTGTTGTTATTAGCCCATCGGATCGAATGAATCGGGCTTCTGCAAATAGTTTATTAAAAACGTTGGAAGAGCCATTTGGTGATACATTGATCATGATGGTAACTGATCAGCCTGGGTATTTACTGCCGACAATCCGTAGCCGATGTCAGATTATTAGATTTTCAAAACCGAACGAGAGTGAGGCTCAAACGTGGTTACAGAGCCAAATCGGATCTGAGCAAAACAACATATCCATTTTACTTGATCTAGCGCAGGGAGCGCCTCTTAGAGCGTTAGAGATGGCGAAAAACAACATTATTGAAAAAAGACAGCTTTTTATTGAACAGCTTGATGATTTAATTACAGGAAAGCAGGATGCAATATCCCTATCAAAATTGTTGATAAAGGCAAGCATAAAAACCAGCGTAAAAAATCCGCTCGCGTGGTTAACAAGTTGGATAACTGACATGATTAGACTAAAGTTTGTGCCAGAATTTCCGTTATCTAATAACAAGGATATTCTACATAAACTGCAAGGACTTGCACAACAGGTTGAGGCCGCGGATTTATTTAGGTATCTTGATAGACTGAATAAGTCGGTTATGCTGGCTGAAGGGCAACTCAACCAGCAGTTGTTACTTGAAGATGCGTTAATATGTTGGTCGCGACTTTTCGAACGTTGAAACTGATGATATTACTATCCATTAACTAAGAAGCAGATCAAGCAACAAGTTGTATCTACTGTAAGTTTAGCTAAGCAGTTAAGTTAAGCGTCAACTTAAATTTCAACTTATAGTCACAACTTAAGTTTTAAAAAAGGCAATGAATATTTTTAGAGGTTAACAGGTTATATGGGAAAAGCTCCGGGCATACCGCCGATGAAACAAGGTGGAATTTTATCACTAACTATAAAAGATAAAACGTCGCTGTACGCAGCCTATATGCCATTCATTAAAAATGGTGGTTTGTTTATACCTAATAATAAAACCTATCGATTGGGTGATGAAGTATTTATGTTATTAACGTTCATGGACGACCCTGAAAAAATACCGGTTGCAGGCCGTATTGTCTGGATTACGCCAAAAGGTGCACAAGGTACCAGGCCAGCGGGCATCGGCGTTCAATTTAGTGATCAGGACAACGGAACTGTAAGAAATAAAATTGAAGGCTATCTTGGCGGTGCACTCAATTCAGACAAGCAAACCCACACCATGTAGCTGATCTTAGCCCGAAATTTGTTTGACCACCAAAAATATCTATTTTATTATTTGGCTTCCATTACCCCCGTCGTTAAAGCTTATTATTTATTTTAATATTCTTAACCTCGTGTCATCCGTGGTTAAATATAATTATCTAAGGAAATTATAATATGACAGCATTGTTGGTAGATTCCCATTGTCATCTAAATATGCTGGATTTAGCATTCTGGGATGGAGAAATGCAAGGTGCGCTGGATAGTGCTCAAGAACAAGGCATTGGTCACATGCTTTGCGTGTGTGTCGATATGGAAAATTTTCCTGATGTGCTGGCAGTGGCAGAGCAGCATGAAAATATATTTGCTTCTGTGGGCGTGCACCCGAATGTCACTGACGATAAAGAACATTCTTTCGAAGAACCAAGTGTTGAAAAACTGATAGAATTGGCAAACAATGACAATATAATCGCGATTGGGGAAACAGGACTGGATTATTTTCGAAGTGAAGGTGACCTGGATTGGCAACGTGATCGTTTTCGCCGCCATATTGAAGCCGCGAAACAAACAAAAAAACCACTCATTATTCATTCACGCGAATCTACGCAAGACATATTACAAATAATGAAAGAAGAAGGTGCCGATGAAGTTGGTGGCGTGATGCATTGTTTCGTCGATGATTGGGAGGTTGCCAAACAAGCTATGGATTTAAATTTTTATATTTCGCTTTCCGGTATAGTTACATTTAAAAACGCACAGACAGTAAAAGACGTAGCGAAAAAAATGCCTGAGGATCGACTACTGGTGGAAACTGACTCGCCTTATTTAGCCCCTGTTCCGTATCGAGGGAAAATGAACCAACCTGCTTATGTACGCTATGTGGCTGAACATATTGCCGAGTTAAGAAACGTACCTTATGAACAAATAACACAATGTACTACAAAGAACTTCTTTACGCTCTTTAAAGCTGCTGAACGCAGGCTGTCGTAGTGTAGTGAGGTAGCGGTGTAGAGAAATATTGTTGTGGGATCAGCCATTAGCAGTTTCTTGCCAAAAGCTTGTTGGCGCGGGATGCCGAGAACAGCTATCCTTGCGCACCAAACGTGGCCGATTCTTGTACCGCATTATTGAATTAGCGGAACAACGTCCTACCTTTGGCCACTCTTTCTAGCACCACGCGCTGAAAGGCCTCGGGACCGAAGGCGTACCATTGCTCGTTGCACTGGTAGATAAATGGCCGTATTTGTTTCACGGAATAGGCATGAAACCAGCCCAACACCTTTTCATCGGGGTCTTTACCCGCCGACACCAGCACGTCTACAGGACGACCCGACCAGGTCGCACGGCCGGACAGTACAATGATCCCACTCTGGCTTGGCTGCAACCAGTCCGGCAAATCACTTTTTGGCTCGGTCCATCCACAGAAAAAGGCGCGGCATGGGTCATCAGGCCGCTTTTCGTGAATCGTGCAGTGCCGGCCAGAGCTAAACGGACAAGGCTTACCTAAATCGATCTCATGACCTAACACTCTGGTTTTTACCCAGCCGTCACAACACAAGGAGCAGCTCCCGCAAGAACGTGGGGCTTGTGTGGATTTTGGGCGCGTCGCAGGAATCAGTGAATAGCTCTGTCGAGTAGAGACAACAACGCCATCTGCCACTGGCTTACCATGACATTTTTTGTATTTTTTACCACTGCCACAGGGGCAGAGAGCATTTCTACTAGGTTTTATCATAATTTTGTGGCTCATTTGTCAAGCAATCATTCCATGTTGTTTTAACAACATTCGGTACTTCTGGCTAGTATATTGACTACCTTGGTCTGAATAATGCGACAAACTATACGACGACTGCATTAACCTGAATAAATCAGTTGAATCTAATGCGTTTTTCCATTTTTTAAGACTCACCCGTAGAGTGACTACGCGATCGCCTTAAAAAATGGAAAAACACTCTATCTTCAGCATCTTAGACGCACTGGCTTCGATTCGCCTACAGGGAAGTCACACCGTTAAACATAAGTTTCATTCTACTCCAGAGGTTTTTTATATCCGCTGATAGCCAAGGTAAAATCTCTCATTTTCCTTTTCTTCGATTGGTTTCATCACTTGGGCAGCTTTATCTTTTTTACC
>JAADIM010000089.1 GCA_013151345.1 Gammaproteobacteria bacterium | reverse complement strand
GCCGCACTGAAGCCCACGGTCGATCTCTCATTGGGTGGAGGCCGGTCGGGGATTGTCGATGGTGGCTCTTCCAGCAGCAATGTTAATGTGGGCTTGGAAGCCAATTGGGAGCTGGATGTTTGGGGGCGGTTGCGTGCCGGTGTGAGTGCCGCTGAAGCCAGCGCACAAGCAGCAGAGGCCGACTATACTTTTGCACAACATTCACTGAGTGCGAATGTTGCAAACAATTATTTTCAAGTCATTGAAGCCAAACAGCAGGCCGAGATCACACGTCAGAATCTGTCAACGCTTAAAGAGACCCTGCGCATTACCCAGGTGAGGCACGATAACGGCATGACTTCCGCACAAGATGTTGCGTTGAACCGTGCAAATTTGGAAACCGCAAAGGAACAGTTGATTACGATTGAAGGCTCACAGCGTGATGCCACTCGGGCGTTGGAGGTGTTGTTGGGGCGTTACCCGAATGCCGCATTAGAGATCCCCAATCTGCTGCCTGCACTGCCTTCACCCCCACCGGCCGATGTGCCGTCAGAAATATTAGAGCGCCGACCCGATATTGTCTCTGCCGAAAGAAAAATAGCCGCCGCATTCAATGCCACAGATCAGGCCAAAGCGGCACGTCTGCCACAATTTTCATTAACCACCAGTCTTAATGGTGCCTCAGACTCTCTATCCGATGTGCTGAATCCAGCCAATGTCGTCTGGCAACTCGGCGCAAATTTAATCGCCCCTCTGTTTGATGGCGGTAAGCGAAAAATAGATGTTGAGATCGCGACGGTAGAACAGAAACAGGCCATATCAAACTATGCACAGAAAGCCTTGACTGCTTTTGCAGAGGTGGAAAACAACCTGGATCAAGGGCGTGTTCTGGCGCGTCGTGAGGCGCTGTTAAGTGAAGTACTAAAACAGAGCAACAAAGCCTACCGTATCGCCGATTTACGATATAAAGAGGGAGAAATCAGTCTGCTGGATACGCTGCAAATTCAGCAACAGGCCATCGCTGCCAAAAGTAACCTGCTCTCAATTAAACGCACCCAACTGGAGCAGCGTATTAATCTATACCTCGCCCTGGGTGGTAGTTGGTAGCCCTTAAATGTCAACATAACAAGAGGACAATAATCATGACTTTTTTAATAGGCTTATAGAGATAAGAGTGGTGAGGGTGAACTCTTTGCTGGCAAATTTTCCAATTAAAAACGACCTGTAAACCGCGCGCCTTTGAGCGTTTAAAAATCCTGTACAGTGCAGTGAAGGCACATCCCTTTTAGAGGAATGTCTCTGTTCTAGTCTGGAGAGTAATCGAGGAATATTATGGAAACCAACACTATTGTCATTGATAATTTCATGGCGTTCACCATTGGCATAATGGTGTATTTTTCTGGGCGACTATTGACCCAGCGGATTGGGTTTTTACGCGAATATAATGTTCCCGAACCTGTGACGGGAGGGATCTTGGCATCTCTTTTGGCATTAGCGTTGTTTTTGGGTTTTGGAATTGAACTCGAATTTGAGATGGATATACGCGATCTTTTGTTGATTTATTTCTTTACGACCATTGGCTTGAACGCGCGGTTTAGTGATCTTGTTAAGGGGGGTAAGCCGTTGCTGATTTTGCTTGTCATAACGCTCAGCTATATCTTCTTCCAGGATTTAATCGGGGTGACCGTGGCACAACTTATGGGACTACCCGTAGCTATGGGGCTATTGACAGGCTCTGCGTCATTGATGGGGGGGCACGGTACGGCGATTGCGTGGGCGCCAGAAATTGCCGCCAATCACGGTGTTCCGAATGCGCTTGAGTTAGGTGTCGCATCGGCCACGCTTGGTTTGATCATCGCCAGTTTGCTTGGCGGCCCCATCGCAAAGTTTCTGATGGCGCGACACAAAATATCGGGGAATTTGGATGAAGAGTTAACCGTTGGCACAACCTATGATAAAGAGGCAACGGAAACACTGTCCCATGTCAGTTTTATGAATGTGTTGTTTGTTGTCCATGTCGCAATAATATTAGGGTATATACTGAATGAGGCCGTGACTGAACTAGGCATACGATTGCCGTTGTTTGTCACGTGCCTGTTTGTTGGTATTTTAATGTCAAACACGATCCCACTGATATTCAAAAAATTGAGATGGCCTGCGCATACACCTTCTCTTGCGATGTTTTCTGAGTTTTCCCTTGGGCTGTTTATTGCCATGTCATTGATGGGAATGCAGCTATGGGCGGTTGCCAGTCTTGCGGGGCCTTTGGTGATTCTTCTGGGAATGCAGGCGCTTGTTGCCACCCTTTTTATTGTGTTTGTTTTCTTCAGGCTGATGGGAAGTAACTATCAATCGGTTGTTCTAAGCGCTGGCTTCACAGGTGTTTTGCTTGGGGCAACACCAACCGCAATTGCCAATATGACCGCTGTCACAAAATCACATGGTCCCGCTCCAACTGCGTTTATTATTCTACCTCTGGTTGGGGCATTCTTTGTTGATCTCACCAATGCTTTCGTCATCCAGTTTTTCCTGAGCTAGCGCAGATTTTTTTAAAATTAGAGCAGGGAGTGACTGCACCATGATAATGAAAGCTTTAGTTGAGCCCGGTGCTTCTTCTCGGCGGTATTACCGGGTCGATGACCAGTGGTGGCTCGCTCAGTGTTGCCATCAAAGCAGCTCAAAGTCAGGCTCCCGCACTGGGTTATGCCGGTGCCTACGCATTTGCCAATATTCTGTTGACAATCGCAGGCAGCCTTATTTTGCTTCTATAGATTGGTTGGGTTGATGTTCACCGGAATCATTGTCGCCGTGACACTTCATACGACCTCCATTGCTTTTGAAAAGCATGTTGACAAAAGTGTTATTGAAAAAATAAAGGAAAAATTTGATTAATCACATAGGCCAATTTTATAACTTAATTAAGTGAATAAATAAGAGGAAAACAAAATGATATCTACCAATAAATTTACACATCCAGGCTTGATTATTGTTGCAGTTCTAGCATTAAGTGCATGTGGTACAGTAAATAAACAGGTTGAAGACCATGCTTTTACAACAGATATATCGGGTCTTGTGCTTGATAAAAGCGCAGCGCCAACGCTTGTTTACCGCAGACCTGATGCGCCAACTTTTTCTGCCTATAATAATTTTATTATCGATCCCGTACGGATCAGTTATCGCGACCCCAGCATGGAAAAAATAAAGGACGAAGACCTTGAAAAAATGCAGACGTACTTTCGTAATGCTGTTTCGAATGAGTTAAAAGATTCTGGCTATAAGGTTACTCATCAACCTGGTAGCAAAACAATGCGTATATCCTTTGTGTTGTCCGGGATAAAAGCACCCAATGCCGCGCCCAATATTATTAATGTTGTAGTGCCTGTTGCCATCAGTATTGGTGAGGTTACGGTAGAGGCAACATTTCGTGAAGCCATGACAAATCGAAATCGTATCGATGCCGTTGCTGTTAACAGTGCGCGAGGAAGCCGTGTATTAAACGAATCACCGTGGTCAACATGGAGTGATATCGAAAGTTCCTTTGACGTTTGGGCGAAAGGTGTGCGGGAAGCAATCGATAAAGCGCATGGGCGTTAAAGAGAAAAAGTATTATGGGTCACTTATTTAAATCACTTACTCTCTATTTTATATTGATTCCCTTGCTTGGGGGTTGCACAGGTTTTGGCAAAGGAATTGTTCAAGGATTTCTTGAGAAATCGGAAGAAGAAGATACGCGGGCGTGTCAGATATGGAGCAAAGGATTTTCAGGCATTGACGTCAGTATCGATAGAAAAGAAGGAAAAACCAAAGTTTTGATGGTGCATGGGGTGGGTCATCATATACCCGGATATTCCACCATCCTGTTAGAGAAGTTGGCTAAGGAACTTGATCTGCCTGTCATGGAATCACCCTACAAAGAATTGACGCTTACTGATGCAGACGACCCATCAAAAAATTTGGGTAATTTGCGCTTGAATCGATTACTCAGTAAAGACCGATCAAGGGAGTTACTGTTCTATGAATTGACCTGGTCCAGTATTAGCCAAAGTGAGAAGGAAATTCTAGCCTACGACAATTCTGGTCAGTATTCTTTTCGCCGGGCAAAAGTCAATGACCTCCTGAAAAAATTTTCCAATGACGCCATCTCTGATCCGATGATCTATCTGGGCGAGAAACAGGAAGACATTCAAACATCCGTTACAGAAAGCGGCTGTTGGATGTTGACTCATGGTTGGAGCGACTTTCCTTCGGGAGCCCATAAACCGTGCAATGCTTTCACTGCCGCTGCTTTGGTGAATGCAGAGAAGGATGAGCAAATCTATATTACTCATAGTTTAGGGAGCAGGATCACCATTGATGCGTTGCAACGTGTTGCGGGGCTAATCAATGACAAAAAAATTCTAGAAGAATATCCCGACCTTGAAAAACTGCATCGTGTGATTCAGGATAGAGTAGTGACTATTTTTATGCTATCCAACCAATTACCCTTATTACAATTGGGTCGTTCGCTACCGGGAGTAGTCAATGAACACGAAACTGTGCATCACCAGGCAGTCACTATTCGCAACGATTTGCAAACCAAACCCACATTGTGGCTTTCAGCGATCCCAATGACATATTGAGCTACACCATTCCTGACGGCTTTAAAGATAAATACCTTGATTCCCGGATGTGTACGACCGTTAGCAATGTCATTCTCAATGTGGCTAATGTTGTTGATGTCTTTGGTTTCAGTGACATTGCCAATCCCATGGAAGCGCATTTAGGCTACGACCATGACGAGCGGGTCGTCGCATTAATTGCGCATGGGCTGAGCAATGAAAACATGGCTCCGGTGATTAAAGAACGATGCAACTGGACAGAACTTACCCATTAACAACCGCCACCGAAAGAGAGTGCTTTTCGGCCCCATAAAAAACACGATTGATAAGAGGAAAATAGAGATGAAATTCAAATACAAACTGATGATGGCGATTACCGAGTGTCTTCTATTGAGTACATACTCAGCGATTGCTGTTAGTCAAACACCCAAACCAGGACAATCTGCCCCGTTTAAACTCACTATAAACCATATAAGCGAAGCTGAATTTGATGAAGAAAGCATTAATAATATCGATTTTTCTGTCAATGAAGTGAAACTCAATGGCACATTAGCTGCTTTTGATGCCGGTGCCGGAAAATTTATAATGGCGGGTGAGTTCCGATATACGCAGTACCAGTTCGATTCAGATCAAATTAAAGATAATTCACTATATGAAGTATCTATGCCTTTAACTTACATCACAGGGTCATCGACCTGGCAACATATCATCAATGTCACGCCGGGTATTAATTCAGACTTTGAAGAACTCTCAGAAGATGATTACAAATTTTCAACATTTTATCAGGCACGTTACTACAGCTCAAAAACATTAACGTGGGTGATGGGCTTAGGTGCCGGTCAGCAGTTTGGTGAAACCCAGGCATACCCATTGCTAGGTGCTATCTATCAACCCAATGCACAATGGCATTTTAATTTGGTATTCCCACAACTGGCGGCAAGTTATTCTGCCAGTGAAAAGAGTCAGTGGTATCTGTCTCTAAGTCCAGAAGGCCGGACATGGAATGTTGAAAATGAAAATAAATCAAATGATGTTGATGTCGTCATGAAAGAAATAAGGATGGTGTTTGGTACGGTTTACGGGTTCGACAATGGCCTGGCACTCCGTGCCGAGGTAGGTGCGGTAACAGGGAGAAATTTAGAATTAACACTGGACAATGGCGATGAGGTTGATCTGGATATAAAAGATGCATCGTTCGTTGGCATATCGCTTGAATATTGGCTTTAAGGCGCTACCCCCTAACTCATGAAAAAAACACGGTTAATGTTTTTGTTCCTTAGCTGTTTGGTAACATCTCTGCCTGTTTTTGCTCAAACAGAAAATGGGGCCGTTGAAGCCTGTATTGCTGTATCCAGCAGAACGGCACATGATGATCAAACGCTGGGTGCATTACGTCAGCAGTGTCAACAACAGACTAGCAGCCTTATTGGTAGACGAGTAGCATTTGAAAATGCAGCATCGCGTAATCCCTTTTCTATTTTGCCACATAAACCCAATTATCTGTTGCCTGTTACCTATTTTGATGCCAATGAAGAACCTTACAAGGATAGGTTACAGGGCTTTCGTTTTGATGATATAGAGGCAAAGTTCCAAATTTCTGTCAAATATATTGCCGCTGAAAATTTTTTTATTAATGACCTGGATCTGCAAATAGCTTTTACCACAACAAGCTGGTGGCAATCATACAATAGTAGAATTTCTGCACCTTTTCGAGAAACCAACTATGAACCTGAACTGATTTTTAGTTACAAAAAACCCTGGTCACTGGCTGGACTGAAAGTGGTGCATTCTTCTCTCTCTTTAAGCCACCAGTCCAACGGACAAGGGGGTGAATTATCCCGCAGTTGGAACAGGATTATTGGTGACCTTACTTTTAATCGTGACAATCTCATCTGGAATATGAAAGTCTGGTGGGTTTTCCTGAAGATGATAAAAAGAGTCCAAATGACCCAGGCGGAGATGACAACCCAGATATAGAAAAATATATGGGACATGGTGAGTTAGGTGCATTATGGAAGCTACCTCAAGAACATAATATTGATATGTCACTACGCAATAATTTGCGTAGTGACAATAAAGGCGCTATCCAGCTAGGCTGGTCATTTCCACTCAATAAACAGTTACGATGGTATGTCGAATATTTCAACGGTTATGGTGAAAGTTTAATTTACTATAACCACCGTATTTCACGTATCGGTCTCGGTGTCAAACTCACTGACTGGCTATAAATGGGCAACAGCAAGAGCGAGTACACTGGAGACATTACCAGAGTGATGTTTTTTTCGGTCAGGTGAGAAAGATAATGCAACGAGAAATTTTTAGTTTTAATTTAAATCATAAATTTATTTGTATTGTTATGTTAATCACGCTGCTGTCCGCGTGTTCATCGTCAAATAAATCCGTCCAACTTGAACAAGTAAATATTGAATACGATTTATTGTATGACATGCCGAAAGAAAAATTATCGTTTAATCATGATGTTCTGCCCATCCTCGAAAAACGTTGTATCGCTTGCCACAGTTGTTATGATGCAGCCTGTCAATTAAAACTCACTTCTGCGCAAGGTGTTTTGCGTGGCTCAAATAAAAATAAAGTGTATGACTCTTTGCGTATTACTGCTGCAGAGCCAACGCGTTTATTTGTTGATGCGATGACGACGGCGCAATGGCGTGATAAAAATTTTTCGGCAGTGCTTTATGAAAAAATAGCTTCTGAAGCCAATAATCCTGTAAAAAATCTTGAACGATCTGTTTTATATCAAATGTTGCGATTAAAACAATTGAATCCGCAGGCGCGCACGGGAGTGCTAAGCGACAAGTTTGATTTGTCGTTAGACCGTGAACAAAGTTGCCCGACATTAAATGAGTTTGAAGATTACGCTCACAAACATCCCAAAGCAGGCATGCCATACGCGATGCCAAATATGTCACAACAGGAATATAAAACGCTGGTGCATTGGGTAGCACAAGGCTCGCCCGTGGAAAAAGATGTGCCACCCTCTGTGCCGGCAAAAAAACAAATAGAAAAATGGGAAGAATTTTTTAATGGAAAATTAAATAATTTTGAAACTTCGAAAAAAGAAAAATTAGTATCGCGATATTTGTTCGAACATTTATTTCATGCACATTTACATTTTGAAAAAACCGACGATAGAGAGTTTTATCGTTTAGTTCGTTCCAGTACGCCGCCTGGCGAAGCTATGAAAATTATCGCAACGCGCAGACCGTATGGCAAAAGTGATGGCGAAGTGTACTACCGCATTGTTAGACATCAAGGCAGTGTTGTCGCTAAACAGCATATGGTTTACGAAATGAATGCACAGCGTATGAAGCGTTTTAAAGAATTATTTTATGAGGTTAATTACCCGGTGACGGTGTTGCCTTCTTATGCACCCGAAGTTGCGTCTAATCCTGTTAAAGCTTTTGCCGATATTCCGGTAAAATCACGCCATAAGTTTTTGCTGGATGAGTCGCGATTTTTTATCGAAGGTTTTATTAAAGGCCCCGTGTGTCGAGGGCAAGTTGCGCTCAATGTGATTGAAGATCATTTCTGGGTAGTGTTTTTTGACCCGAACGTACCGATGACCCTAAACAATGACGAATTTCTGAAGCGTAATGCCGATAGGCTGGCATCGCCTTCTGAAAAGGAAGACACACTTAATCTGTTTAGTATCAATTCTCATTACAAAAGTTTGATCCGTGAATATGCGCTCGAAAGTGAACAAGAATCGTTAGCGTTTCAGGTGGTCGATTTGTCTGATGCCTTGAAGTCTGTGTGGTCGGGTAATAGCCCGTCAAAAAACACCCCTGCGATAAATAAAAATGCGGCATTAACGGTGTTCAGGCATCTTGACAGCGCCTCGGTTAGCCATGGTTTGTTAGGCGACTATCCTGACACAGCGTGGTTGCTTAATTACCCAACTCTGGAACGCTTACATTATTTACTGGTTGCTGGTTTTGATGTTTACGGTAACATAGGTCATCAATTAAATACGCGCTTGTATATGGATTTTCTACGCAACGAAGGGGAGGATCCTTTTTTAGCATTTTTACCGGCCGAGGCACGAAAAAAAATAAGAGCAAGCTGGTACCAGGGAATTCGCTCAAGTAATCAAGATGATGCAGGCGATGTACAATGGATAAATAAGGAATATGTGAACGGCTACAAAACAAATAAACCACAACAAGAATTATATCGCGGCATCATCAAACATTTGGGGGAAGCGGCGGGTGACG
>JAADIM010000086.1 GCA_013151345.1 Gammaproteobacteria bacterium | reverse complement strand
CTTTTATTTGAAAGATATAGGTACCAGAGCACCCAAGCGACAAATGCAACATCTCGATAGAGGTGGTATATGACTGTTAGGCGTGGGCTAGTATAACGCCGGTACCCGCATGCACATGATATGAACCGCTGGCGTGCGCAACACCGCTTATGCCACGATGATTTACTTCTATTTTATGGCCGTCCACCATAACCTTCCAATGACCGTTGGGTAAATGGAAATCCGCGCCCACGTTACTTCCGTTGAACAATACTACCAAGCTGGAACGTTGATATTGCATAGCCATACTCTTGCTTGGTGATCGCAGTATAAAACCTATTGCATTCACGTTGTCGTGATGCGGATGACCCGTAGGGTAGATCCAATTAATATCCCAATTCTTTTTGTTCTGCTCATATTCACGCAGGCGGGTTGTGTAGCGAAAATGCGGAAAACGCTTGCGTAAGGCAATTAATCCGGCAACCGCTTCAACCAGATCTTTATGTTTCCGCGCCTTGTCCCAGTTAAGCTGATTAAGATCTGGTCGATCATAACTGTTGTGATGTCCCTTCTTGGAAAACATCATTTCCGATCCTTCACCCAGCATCGGTACGCCTTGCGTGGCAAGAACCATCATGATGCCCAGGAACTGGCGCTGCTTGTCATTACCAACTAGATCAGCGAGTGTCTGTCCATCGTGACTGGAGAGATAGTTAATACACTGCTGTGGTCGCTTGGCCCATCCTCCGTCATGGATATTGGAACCCGTGAGGGCGAGCATCAAGCGGTCACGATTATGAAAATCGCCTTGCCCCATAAGGAAGGTTCGGCCCGGTTCACGAAAATCGTCATTCCAAACCGCCCATCGAGTATTCGCAAAAACGTGCGCCATATCGCCCTTGCCCCATTGCGCACCACCCAAGGCCCAAGGCTCGGCAATCAAATAGACGTGTTTGGGTAAACGTCGGTCGATTTCCAACATGGTATCTTTGTCATGCAGTGCACCGAGATCAAAGCGGAATCCGTCGATGCGATAATCATTCACCAGATGTTGCAGGGTATCGATAATGGTCTCGCGAATCAGAGGATGTTCGGTACGGATAGTTGGCCCGCACCCGGAGCCGTGGCAGAAGTCACCGTTATCATGTCTGCGATACACGACATCCTCGCCCCAGGCCTTCACCAACAATTCACCGCCGTGATTAAAAACCACATCGAGCAAAACAGGAATACCGCGGCGATGCATACTATCAATCAGCGCCATGACCTCACGATTGGTCTCGTGAACATTGTGTGCGTAGCTTCCACTTAGGGCGCGAAACGAGGTAGAGAAATAACCCCAATCCTGACCTAGAAACTGATCGCTGGCATGCAGGGGTAGAAACTCCACCGCAACACGGAGTTTTTGCAGGTGGGCTAACACAGCAGGTGATCGAGCACCCGCATAGGTGCCACGATGATTCTCGTCTTCTACCTGGATACTGGGGTGTCGGCTCAGTGCCGGCAGGTGTGCCTCGTATATAACGATGTCGCGAAACGGTGGCGCATTAAAACGGCGGTGTTGCCAACGGTAACTGAGATCACTAAAGATCGAAACAAGCCCATTTTCCTTGCGCTCCGTTCTATGTGCCAAGGGATCAGCGACAGCGATTGTCGTGTCTTTTCGTTGCACCTCAAAATGGTACGCACGCCCATTAAGGTCACGTAGGGTTAGGTGTAAACGGCGAATCCAGTTACCACGGCTGTCTGACCGCATCGGCCACGTCTCACTATAGCCGTCGATAACCAGAGAAACTGCATCTGCATCAGGATAATGCAATTGGACAATAGGTCGGCGCCAAAACAGCCAAGACATATAACACTCCTTTAGCGTCAATCATGTTCTATTTCAAGGTTCATAGATTAGTAGAGATTAGTAGGGTCGGACCATAACGAAGATAATAACATATTGAATTAAAATTATTTTTTAGTATCTGTAAGTAAAAAATAAGTCTTAGAGCACTAATATTGATCCATAAATGAACACACTAAGGATAAACAACTATGCCACGGGCGAACCGCTATCGAATCCCCGGACAAGTTTGGCACATTACTCATCGCTGCCATAAAAAAGAATTTCTATTAAAATTCGCACATGACCGCAAGCGTTGGTTGACCCCCCGTATTCGCTGATCGAGCTTAAACCAGACATCATCTGGAAATGTTTCTTTCATTTTACTCTCTCAAAGACAAATATTATTTAAGTGATTACTTTGTATCTCCATAACCAGGTTTTGGGACACATTCGCGTACCACATTATTTGTGTGATCGTCGCTTTGCCTGGCTTTCTTTGAGAAATTGGCCATTGCCTGCATCACGAAATCGAACTGTTGTTTTACTACCCCCAGATTCCTTAACCATGATAATCTCCAATAAATACATTAAGTTAATGTTGTTTAAGCTTGACACTTATCAAGTTTATGAATATCATTATAGTACATTTTGATACTAAATCAACATTAAAGTGTTATAATGTACTTGTCGATAAATATAATAAAATATAATAGTTATGCACAATATGGAGAGAAGCCATGCCCGCCACTATTGAACAAAAACTCGCTCAGGATCCTGCAAGAACAGCCAAAGCAGCATTGCGTACATTTTTCAATATTGCTCATGACTGGAATTTAAGCGCTGAACAAACAATGACTTTACTGGGATTTGATGAACGTACCCGTAGCACCTATTTCAAATGGAAACGTGAACCGGAAACTGCGCGATTAACCAAAGAGAAACTGGAGCGTCTTTCCTACATCTTTGGGATTTATAAGGATTTGCAGATTTTATTGCCCAAATCGGAGTCGGCCGATAGCTGGATTCATCGTGCCAATGCGGCCATCACCTTTGGAGGCAAGTCTGCGCTTGAGCGCATGCTTTCGGGTAATGTTGCTGACCTCTACGTCGTAAGGCAATACCTTGATGCACAGCGCGGCTAGTGATGACACCTGAAGTTAAGCGCATCCGATGGAAGCCTTCATGGCGACTGGTATCCAGTCGTTTTCCCCCTATTGGGCCCTTCGATCGTGTTTCCAGTCCTGAAGATCTGGAGACCATCATGTATATTGAAGGACTGACCAATGACCGATTGCGTGAGCAATGGGGGCAACTGGATCTAGTCCCCGAGGAAGACCGAATAGCCGGACAAGGTACTTCACCGATTATGGCGACCTTCACTCACCTGAATCCAGATGGCAGTAGATTTACTGATGGGAGTTATGGCGTGTACTATGCCGCCAAAACCATTAAAACTGCGGTAGAAGAATCAAAGTTTAGTCGTGGACGCTTTCTCGCAGCCACGAACGAACCACCGATTGAAGTCGATATGCGCAGTTACGCCTCTGACATAGATACACATTTTCATGATATTCGAGGACTGCAAAGCAAGCTGCCGAACATCTACAAACCAGACCCAGCACTTTATGGACCTGCCCAGGTTTTTGCTAAAAAATTACGGAATGTGGAATCGAATGGAATAACTTTCAGTAGCGTTCGTGAACCGGGAGGTGAATGTGTTGCGGTGTTTCGTCCCCGATTGTTAAAACCGGTTGTCCAGGGCGAGCATTATTGTTACGTGTGGAATGGGTCAAAAATTATAAATGTTTATGTGAAGTCTAAGTTTCATTAAATCATACTTGGGGACACTGTGAACCTCCCCAGTTTGACGGACACTCTAAAAAGAGGACAATAAGTCCGAGCCCAATTACGCTTAGAGCACTCATTTCATACCCGAAATGAATGCTCTAAGGGGTAAAAATCGGCTTAAGTGGCTTTAATATCTTTAAGTATCAACTGCTTATAATTTTTGCTTGGGTCCGCCGATCCGCTACCCAAATCGAGAACAAAAACGGACATCTATTATGGTGTTTTTTCGTCATTTTCAATAAATCCGACCAGTTCTTCTGTTTCATCTTCCCAGTCATAGTGCTTTTCAGGCGGCTTGGTATCAAGATTTCGGAAAATAATTGCGCATAAGACACCAATAGCCGCGCCGAAGAAATGTGACTCAAATGAAACACCAGGCTCTGTTGGAAATATTCCCCAAATCATGCTGCCGTACATAAAAAACACTAAACATGACAGTGCTATTGCTCTCTTATCCCAACGCAGCGCACCGATTACAAATACAAAAGCAAGCAAACCAAAGTTAATACCACTAGCACCGACATGAAAACTTTCTCGGCCAAACGTCCAAACCATTATTCCAACGCCAAAATAAATAATTGGAAACACAAACTTACCTGCGCGGGGATAACCCATTAGCATGGCAGTACCCAATACAAGCAAAGGTAATGTGTTAGAAAAAATATGAGCAAAAGAACTATGTATCAATGGCGCAAACAATAACCCTCTTAAGCCTAGAATCTCCCTGGGGTATACGCCAAAACGAATAATTTCCAAACCTAATAGCGCACTAGTGATTTGAATTAACCATAATAAAACCACAAACCACAAAATGGTAAAAAATGATTTGCGTAAATTTACAGAGGATTGCTGGGAATTAATTGTGTTTTCCTATTTATATTCAGGGTCAGAATTTTTTAACGTTTTAAAAATAATCAGAAATTTATAAAAGAATTTAAAGAACTCTGTCAACTTTAATACGATATCAATACGGTCAAATTCACCAG
>JAADIM010000093.1:6529-29753 GCA_013151345.1 Gammaproteobacteria bacterium | reverse complement strand
TCTGCAACACTTGAGGCAGGAACGCAAAAAACGAGCGCTGCCCATATCACTGAGTTGAAAATAACAAATCTGCAACCCGGTCTATCAGTAGTAGATGTAAGGTTTATCTTGACCACCGTGGGGCACTCTCTATAACACGTATTACATCAGTGCTTTTGAAGCAAAGCCATATAAAACCATCAATAAAAACAACTGCTTATATATTGACTTTGTGTCCTGAAATCTTGATAAATGCAATCCTTAACATTAAAAAGCAATAACCATAGGTTATACTATTATGTTAAAAACTTATAACTAATTTTTACTAACACTAAATAAATAATACTTATGCTAGTCTTGATTAACTTAGAATAAAATAATAAATAACAAAGGCTTAACAAATTTATTCACTTTTGATAAGGTATATATTTTTCTAAAATTTCGCCCAGATGTGCGAACATAAAACAATGTAACGGGTTACTTCTAGATCAACCTAGGTCTATTAGCCATATAAAATAACCGGAAAAAGCGATTTCTTGATGTCTATAGAAAAAATACCAGCACTTGCCGAGCTAATTCATCGGCTTAGAAGTATCGCTTCAACAAGGGCATTTACAAACAGCAAAGAACACGGTCACACGTGCCTAGCGTTAGAAGATTGAAATCGAAGACATGGTGATTCATAAAGGTAACTGCCACTGCACGGCAATAAAATTTCAGGTAGAGGCACCGGAAAACCTCGACGTTTCTGAATGTAACTGCTCTATTTGCTCCAAATCCGGATATCTCCACTTGATTGTGCCTAAGTCTAAATTTCACCTGTTATCTGGCGCAGATAATCTTGAAACTTATACTTTTGATTCTCATGAAGCCAAACATTTATTTTGCAAAACTTGTGGAACAAAATCTTACTATACCCAGATCGCACCCAAACGGAATAAGCGTCAATGTTCGATGTTTGGATGATTCAACAATAAAATCAATACATATCGAACAATTCGATGGAAAAAACTGGGAAGATAATATTCACAAACTGAAACCTTTGAGTTGATAAGCAAATTTTATACTATCAAGCCTATCCTTTTTTAGATAAGTAATTTAGACAACGGCAGAGGTTGCACAATTCAACAAAACTTAATAAAGTAGGGGCTTAAGAGAAATTTCAGCGGCATTTGATAATTTCGGAAAAATGCCGCGGTATACACACTCCCACGCAATATATAAAGAAGAATACAAGTCTTGAACTAAGAATCAGGGGAGACACTCGAGTCAAAAGACCGAATATATCCTTGTGAGGCGATGGAAGTGCTGAATAGCGATTTCACCGAAATTATCAATTTACTGAAAATATTAATAGCTGAACTGTATCCGCAGCACGGCCCTATTTTAGAGGTCGTGGCTGTCCTGATTTTTCTCTGGTTATTGGGCAAACTGCTTCCCAACACCCCAGAACACATGTCTTCAGAATCGGTAAGTCCTATCGCAACAGATTTCTCACCAGAGTTATTACCTGAGTTACCTGAATGTCCTCAAGGCTTAAATATTGATCGGCTGGCAGCTTCGCAACAGCAAGAGCTGAAAAAATTCATCGAGAAAAAAGACAAATTACGCCTGGCAATATTCTTCGCAGTACACCAACCCACTATCCTGGAAATAAAATCGTTATTTGAAAGTGTGCGAGGTCAACAGCCATTAGAACATGACAACATTATCAACTTTATAGCGGATTCGAAACATATATTAAATGATCTTCAGTCAGAAAAACTCAGATTACTGACTAAAAACGACATTTACTCGATTCAAGTGCACAATAAAAAAAATCGAAAACTCATTGATAAAGATTTTATTGTAAAATTTGGCAACCTGCTTTTCATGGAAAATTTCATCATGTACAACCACCTGTGCCGAACCAATCCCGCAATCTTTCATATTCCTCGTGATAGTGAACTACGCCGAATGTTTGAAACTTTTGTCAAAACCGGTCTCGCAATCCAAGGCTTATCTATTCCTATGGAGATTCGATTGCATATATTGGACTTAAAGCAACTGCAAACTATAGCCAATGAACTCAAAATAATCAAAACTTTAAATACTGTTCACGAAGCGGCGCTAACCCTCGCCAATGATCCCTTAACCGTGGTTCGCTTGGCAAGCAAATACGCCAGCAACGACTTGTTTCTACTTAAACAAGAAAACTGGGATACCCATGCCGTAGAACAAGAATGGTCTGCCTATAATGCGTATGCTAAATTGCTCTGTGCAACTTCCATGTGAAAAAATATTCTAACTAGCCATCATATATACCCGTAGCGTTTGAGATTTAGGTGCCAATAGTACACCCTCTTCATTCCATGGCTGCGTGGCCTGCAGGTCAGGCGCGTGAGCACGACTGCATGGATGCAGGAGGTAGAGTAACGCAGGAGCAGTTACCGAGGAGCGGAAGCTTTGACATTTCTCGCAATAGTCTCGCTATTACTCGTCATGTCGCCTTGCCATGAAATGAACAGGACGCACTCTTAACACCTAAATCTCAAACACTACAGGTATAGCTGGAGCAGTCAGTCTACCCACTACCTTAATATTTGGGCAAATAAAAACCCAGCCACATACACTTGATGCCACTGGGTTAAAACACATATTCTCTTCTTTCTATTTACACAATCTATTTATAGCTGTACCTCAGGAATTACCATCTACCAACGATAGATTGTCAGCTGTAATCATAGTCTTCGCGGCATCCTGTGTACTTGCTTTTTTGTTCTCAGTGGCATCGCTTTCAGTGCCAACAGATTCAACTACCGACTCGCTAACCTTGGGCTCCTTCTCCTTCTTGGGCTTATCCTGCTTCAGAGAAGCCTCTAATAAGCTTTTAACTTTTGTCGTTTCTTCAAAATCAGCATTTAAATGTGTGATTTCTTCATTTAACTCTGTAATTTGTATGTCCAACTGTTCGATTTTACTAATGAGTTCGACACTCCGATTTTCGATACGCGTTTCGCGCTCTCCAGCATCGCAAATAATTTCTGAGACTTGGATGTTGGCAGATTCCAATGTTTTAATAACTACACTAATCACTATATCTGTGTTTACATTGGGCAACTGGCGCATCAATTCAATAGCGTCTTGTATGCCATATTCAGCAGATTGAAGATTCTGTCGATGAGAACCTTCCAGCGTTTCATCAGTAGATGTAGTGCCCATCTCTAAATTAATTTCATTGGCCGCATTATTCGGTGCTTCGAACACCAGATCGTCAGTATTCTTATCTTTGCCAAAAATGCCCATGGTTCCTTCCTCCTTAGTGCTTAAATTATTTACTCGAAGATCAATCACCCGGACTTTATACTGCCCAAATCTGACATCTTCCATCAATTAAGGTACCGACACCAACACTACCGATTATAGCATTATAGAATAGTAGGCATCTACCGCACCCAGTCATTACGCCCACCCATATTGCGTTGTAATACGGACGTTTACAACTACCACTAGCGTGTAACAGCTTACAGCTACCACCCGTGCGAAAGCAATCCCATAAGCAAAATTCTGAGCCCATAAGCCAGCATTATCCATTATGTCAAACCAACGCCTTCATCGTTTTGTGACACAGTTCACTTTTTTTCGATCAAAACCAGGCAGGACTTGACCGCACATGGTAATAAATTGAACTAACTTAATTTATAAACTTATTTTTTCACTATAACAATAAATAAATTATATGAGGGCTATTGGATATAACCGATCATTTTACTAGGACTAAATCGCGCCGTCGTTTTACGGGTTTCTCGGGGCCACGACAAAGTAGATATAACCGTAGAAAACAACAGTGTAACCATTGATAAAAATGAAGAAAATAAATTCCTAACAGTCACATCCAGCAGGCGATGTTTTTCAACAGGTCGTTTAGTTTTTTACAAATTAGATTTTAAGCCCGTTAATCCCCTTCTCAAGGTCGGCTTTGATATCATCAATTTCTTCCAATCCGACAGCGACCCGAATTAATCCATCAGTAATACCTGCTATCGCTTTTTCTTCGGGTGTTAGACGGCCGTGTGTTGTTGTCGCAGGGTGTGTGATCGTTGATTTTGCATCACCCAGGTTAGCAGTTATAGATAAAAATGAGGTTGCGTCTATTACTTTCCAAGCCGCTTCTTGTCCGCCGTTGACTTCGAACGATAATACACCACCGTGTGCACTTTGTTGTTTGTTGGCAAGTGCGTGCTGAGGATGGGATTCAAGTCCTGTGTAGTTTACCTGTTTTACGGCTGATTGGCCTTGCAACCAATTGGCAAGTGCGAGTGCGTTGGCACTGTGGGCATCCATGCGTAACTTTAGTGTTTCTAATCCTTTTAGAAAGACCCATGCATTGAATGGACTCATTGTTGGGCCACATGTCCTTAAGAACCCATATACGTCCTTACCGACAATTTCTTCGGAACCGACGATGGCGCCGCCGACACAACGTCCCTGCCCGTCTAGGTATTTTGTGGCGGAGTGGATAATGATATCGGCACCTAACTCTAAAGGCCGCTGTAATGCTGGCGTACAAAAACAATTGTCGACGACCAATAGACAATTTTTTGACTGTGCCAATTCGGACAGTGCGGAAATATCAGCGACCTCTGCCAATGGGTTTGATGGCGTTTCCAGAAACAGTATTTTTGTTTCAGGTCTAATAGCTTTTTCCCAGGCGGATAAATCGGTAAGCGGAACAAAGCTGGTTTCGATGCCCAGTTTGCCTAAATAGTTGTTAAACAAGAGAACGGTGGTACCGAAAATAGCGCGTGATGACACCACGTGATCACCCGTTTTTAATAATCCCAGGCAGGTTGCCAGGATGGCGGCCATGCCTGACGAGGTTGCCACACCGCGTTCTCCACCTTCCAATGAAGCCAAACGTTGCTCGAAATTTCTGACGGTTGGATTAGTGAATCGTGAATAGATATTACCGGGTTCGTCTCCGCTAAAACGCGCAGCCGCTTGTGCGGCGCTTTCGAATACAAAACTGGATGTTGAGAATATCGGTTCGCTGTGTTCACCTTCCGGTGTGTGGGGATGGCCTACGCGTACGGCACGGGTGTTAAAACCGGATGTAATTAAGTTGTTGTCGTTTGACATAAGTGCACCGCCTTTCCTGTGTAAATTTTAAAGTTAAAAATTAATAGCAGACAGGCACAAAAAAACCCGCTTAGCTATGTTTCATACAGTCGCTCCTTCTTGCAAATTATAAAAGTTGCAAATTATAAAAGTTGCAAAACTATAAAAGATTGACTAGCTAAAGCAGGTTTCCCCTCTCTTTAGCTGAATTTATATTGCGCCCGCAAGCTGATGTCAAATCGGCGCATTGGATTAGATTATGATTTTGCTTTGGGATTGTCAACTTCTTTTGATTGGCAGGGGAAGATTCTAACCTCTACGCGCCATTGTGGAGTGTAATTTCGCTTTCCTGTTCTTCGGCTCTTACTCTTTGTTGTTGTTTGAATTTGTCGCTGCGCATGGTTTCAATATTGTTTAGATATTCTGGAGTGACGTCGCCTGTCACGTAATTGCCGTCGAAAACGGAAATATCGAAATTTTTTATTTTTGATTTTCCGTGGCTGGTTGATGCAATGAGATCATCCAGATCTTGGTAAATCAACCAGTCTGCGCCAATTTTTTTACAAATTTGATCAACATCCTGACCGTGGCCAACAAGTTCTTTTACTGACGGCATGTCAATACCATAGACATTTGCATAACGTACAGGCGGTGCAGCAGATGCGAAAAAGACTTTTTTGGCGCCAGCCTCGCGTGCCATTTGAATTATTTCTCGGGACGTCGTTCCACGGACAATAGAATCATCAACCAATAGTACATTTTTGCCTTTAAACTCAAGGTCTATCGCATTAAGCTTTTGCCGGACTGATTTTTTGCGCTCCTGTTGACCGGGCATTATAAATGTTCGTCCGATGTAGCGGTTTTTAACAAATCCTTCACGGTATTTTATGCGTAATTTATTTGAGAGTCGTAAAGCAGACGTACGGCTGGTGTCAGGTATCGGGATGACAACATCAATACCATGATCAGGCTTTTCCTTTTTAATTTTTTTAGCCAGATATTCACCCATACGTAACCGCGCTTTATAAACAGAGATGCCATCTATGATTGAATCCGGCCGGGCAAAATACACATATTCAAATATGCACGGACGATATTGTGGATTCTCAGCACATTGCTGTGTGTGAATTGTTCCATTCGCCTCAATAATGACGGCCTCGCCTGGTACAATGTCCCGTATCAATTCAAAATTTAATGAGTCTATAGCGACGCTTTCTGATGCAATTATATATTCTGTACCCAGGTCTGTTTCCCGTTTCCCAAATACAACAGGACGAATTCCATATGGGTCACGAAATCCGACAATGCCATAGCCTGCAATCATAGCTACACCCGCATAACCACCTTTACAACGGCGATGCACACCTTCAACAGCTTTAAATATATCCTCGACGGTGAGTTTTAGCTTGCCGACAGATTGCAATTCATGGGCGAATACATTGAGTAATATTTCAGAATCCGATTCGGTGTTGATATGACGAAGATCATCACGAAATACTTCGTTTAATAGCTCGTTGGCATTGGTTAAATTTCCATTGTGTGCCAGTGAAATGCCATAAGGTGAATTTACGTAAAATGGTTGAGCTTCTGCTGAAGAAGAACAGCCCGCAGTTGGGTAGCGTACGTGGCCAATGCCCATATGACCTTTCAGGCGAAACATGTGTTGCGTGCGAAATACATCTCGAACAAAGCCGTTATCTTTGCGCAGGGATAAATGACCGTTGTCATCAGTAACAATCCCCGCCGCGTCCTGGCCTCGATGTTGTAAAACAATCAAGCCATCATAAATTGACTGATTTACATTACGCCTGCCAACAATACCAATAATGCCACACATTAATAAGGGTGCCTCGCTGCTGAAATAAGCCTGATTGATTATTCAGAAATATGTATTAAGTTTTGATCGCTATGTGCTCAACCAAAGGGATTCATTATAACCTGAATCCGGAAACGAAACACGGTTGCTGGACAGACAATGCCAAGGATAATATTAGAGATGATGCTTATATAGGCCGTTATTAATTAGCAGTTATAAATGAGATTTATCGTAGGTCAAATTGGCAATCGCTTCGGGGGGGAGCTGACCGCTTGCCCAGGTTGCCATTTGTTGAAAATGGCCAACGAGCTTGGAATCCTGCCACCAGTCGTCTTGCGGTAGTGGCGTTAAACCCGCTAATAAAACAAGTATACCGACGACGGCAGCGCCGCGGGCAACACCGAAAATGACGCCGATCATTCGATCTGTCCCACTCAAACCTGTCTTTTTGACGAGTTGCGATACTAGAAAGTTTATCAAGGCCGATAAAAGTAAGGTCACAACGAACAGAGAAGTAAAAGCGACGATAAATCTTATAGATGGTGTAGACATATATTGAGCTAGTAAACCTGCCAATACATCTGAATATGTGAGTGAAACCCAGATGGCTGCCACCCAGCCGGCTAATGACATGGCTTCTTTGACAAAACCGCGTATTAGGCTAATTATTGCTGAGATTCCGATAATGCTTAAAATTATGACATCGAACCATTGCATAGGTATATCACCTGTTTTTAATTTTGGGCCTGGTATCGTTAGGGTGTTGATAAATCAAACAGCTGCTCCCCAGGGTCCAGTTCACTACGCTTCCTAATCGCTAATCGCTAATCCCTAACCCCTAATCCACTAGACTTAATGTTAATTATAGCAAATAGTTCTAACTATCCAAATATTAATGTGAAACTATAAGACCATCAAGTTTGGTCACTTTAGCCAACTGTTTTTTAAGTTTTTCTGCATTAGCGCGCGCTAGTTCGGGGCCCACCCGAACTCGATATCTCTCCCCATAACGGTTGGTTACGGCTTCAACATACGACGCAAAACCTTTTACCCGTAATGCGTCTCGAAGCTTTAGTGCATTCGGCTTTGTTTTAAAACTACCCAATTGAACAGACCAACTTTTCACCGCTTGGGTTTTATTTTGCTTCAACTTAGCAATTGCCGCCGCTGGCTTACTCAGCGGCCGGCTGTTTTCTACTATCTCTTTCTCATCGCTGACCACTGGACTCGTCCCAGCTTCCGGCTCTGCCAGCTTTGCCGGAGAAAGCACTGGAGAAGACGCTATAGGGGCAGGCATGACATCGTCAGATGTATCGCCAGTCTTATTTTTTTCGACAAGACGAGATTTAGCTGCACTGGCTTTAGCAGCGGCTTTGGCTGCAGCAGAGTTGACTGATATAGCTTGCTCTGATATAGCTTGCTCTGATATAGCTTGCTCTGAAATTTTATCTACTATGGATACCCTGTTTTCGGAAACATCGTTGTCTGCGGCATCAATAGTGATTTGCTTACTCTTGACAGCCTCATCAAAAGCATTAGCAACCGGGCTTTCGAATTTGAAGTTTGGTTCGTCAGGTATGAGTGTTTTGCTATTGCTCGTTTCAAATGGACCTTCGCCGTCTAAAACCATAGGAATGAAAATCACTGCTAACGAAACAAGCACTAATGCACCCACTATTCGCTGCTTGATACTGATATTAGAACTACTACCGGTTTCGCTCACTGCTGTACCCCTTTATTATCGAGGCACCATTATAAGGTGTGACGCAAGGCTTCCGCCACTGTAATAAATGAACCAAAGATGACAATACGATCCCGTTCATTCGCCATTGCCAAAGCAACACGACGTCCATCAGTAACAGATTGAGCTTGTTCTATTTTTGGTGAATGCCCCTGTTGAAAAGTGTTTTGTATCGTTTCTCGCGCAGCGTCGTCTTGCCCATTAATTGCGTAAATTTCACACAAAATATGCTCGATATTAGCCGCTTTCTCGCCTCGCGCAACATTTAATTCAACCACAATCCAATGATCAATCACATCGGTCATTTGTTCTAAGACGCCGCGGATATCCTTGTCCCGCAACATACCCACCACTGCGTACGTCTTTCCAACACAGCCTTGTTTTTTTAAGGTTTGAGACAAGGTTTTCGATGCTTGCGGATTGTGCGCCACATCAAGTATTTGCAGCACCGAACCGGGAATGACCTGGAAACGTCCAGGAAGCGTGACATGCGCTAAACCACTACGAATATTCTGCTGATTGACGGGAAAGGATTCTGCCAATAATTCTAATACCATCAGTATACCGGCTGCGTTTAATAATTGCTTCTCTCCTCGTAGCGCTGGGTAAGTTAATGCATTACGTTTTGTTTTTTTACTCCACCACGACCAAGCCTGTGTTTCCTGTTGAAAGCCAAAATCATGCCCGATGCGATAAACAGGTGACCCAAGCTTATCTGCGTGATCAAGCGCGGATTGCGGTACGTCTGGTTCAATGATGACAACAGGCTTTGCTTTGCGAAATATACCGGCTTTTTCTAACGCGATGGTTTCTCTGTCTGTGCCTAGCCAATCTGTGTGATCAATATCCAGTGCGGATAAAACGGCGATATCGGCATCCAGTATATTCACCGCGTCCAGCCGTCCACCCAATCCCACTTCAAGAATAACGATATCAAGATTGGCATGAGAAAAAATATCAATTGCCGCAAGTGTACCAAATTCAAAGTAGGTCAGACTCACCAGGTCTTTGTTTTGACTCCCAGAGTCTTGCCCCCTGGCGTTATCGATACGTGTAAACGCATCGCATAATTGTCTATCTTCTACTTCCTGGCCAAACACTCGAATTCTTTCGTTATAACGTAATAAATGAGGCGAGGTATAGGCACCCACTTTATAGCCTGCCTGCAATAGTATGGATTCCAGTATGGCGACGCATGAGCCTTTGCCATTGGTACCCGCGATAGTAATAATAAAAAAATCAGGTTTCGACAATTTAAGGGCTTCGAGAACGGTATTGACACGCTCGAGGCCTAAATCAATACTATTAGGATGCAGAGTTTCCTGCCAGTTTAGCCAGTCATTTAGGGTGTTGAAGCGCATATAATATGTAGGAGTATGGTGCTCTGCGCCCGTCCTATGCGACTACTTCTGGTGTAGATTGTTTTGTTAATATAGCCAGAAGACGGGATATTTTATCGCGCATATCGCGTCTATCGACAATCATATCTATCGCGCCATGTTCCAATAAAAACTCACTGCGTTGAAAGCCGTCTGGCAACTGTTCGCGCACGGTTTGTTCGATGACCCGTGGTCCAGCAAAACCAATCAGCGCTTTAGGTTCCGCTATATTTATATCGCCCAACATCGCCAGGCTAGCGGATACACCGCCCATCGTCGGATCAGTCATGACAGAAATATAGGGGATACCTCGTTTGCTCAAACGTTTTAATGCTGCACTTGTTTTCGACATCTGGAACAGGGAATAAAGCGCTTCCTGCATTCGCGCCCCGCCACTGGCAGAAAAACATACCAAGGGAATACTGTGTTCTATACAGATATTTACTGCACGCACAAATCGTTCACCAACAACAGAGCCCATAGATCCACCCATAAAGCGAAACTCGAATGCCGCTGCTACCAGAGGTATGCTATTCACTTGCCCCATGAATACGATCAGTGCGTCACTTTCCTCCGTGTCTTTTTGTGCTTGCGTTATACGGTCTTTATATTTTCTTAAGTCTTTAAACTTTAATGTATCAATCGGAGTCAAATTTGCACCCACTTCCGTGATGGATTGGTCATCCAGGAATGCCATTAAACGGCGACGCGCACCGACACGTAAATGATGCGAACATTTTGGACATACGTCCATATTGCGTTCCATTTCCGGACGATAAAGCACCGCGTTACATGCGGGGCATTTTGTCCATAAACCTTCAGGTACGGTTTTCCTGGTGCCACCTTCGGTTCGAATCCCGGATTCGAAAAGTTTTTTAATCCAACTCATACTTAGTTTATCATTCTTTAAAAATTACAATAGAAGGTTATCCAATAGTAAACAACAGCTAACATACAACATCATCGATTGCCTTTTTCATTTGCGTGATTAGCCCGGAAATCGAACTCATTATCATTTCTTCGCTATCCATGTTTTCTTCAACTTTATTTATAACAGCACTTCCTACGACTACAGCATCGGCAATTTTCGCCACTTCTGCAGCAGAAGCAGCGTCTTTAATGCCAAATCCAACCACGACAGGCAAGTCTGTTTGCGCCCTAATGCGTTTTAAATTCATTTCAACAGAAGAGACGTCGAGGTGAGACGCACCCGTAATACCCTTGAACGAAACATAATAAATAAACCCGCGCCCAGCCCCGCTGATTGTTTGAATACGTTGGTCAGTACTGGTTGGCGCAGTTAAAAATATCGGCGCTATTTCATGTTGATACAACGCTGACAAATAGTCAGCACCTTCTTCAGGTGGCATATCAACGGTAATAATACCATCGACTCCCGCTGCGGCAGCTGATTTGGCAAATAACGTGTATCCCATTACTTCTATAGGATTCAGATAACCCATTAATATAACCGGCGTCTCATTGTCTTTTTGCCGGAATAACTTGACCATATCAAATACGTCATTCAGACTGACTTTATGCTTTAAAGCACGTTCGGATGCGCGTTGAATCACCGGGCCGTCTGCCATGGGGTCAGAAAAAGGCACACCTAACTCCAAAAAATCCGCACCTGCTTCGACTAATGTGTGCATCATTTTTACGGTATATTGCGGTTTTGGATCGCCCGCCGTGATATAGGGAATGAGTGCCGTGCTTGCTTTGTCTTTAACAGAATTAAATTTGTTTTCGATACGGCTCATACTTTTATTCCACTCAATGCGGCAACGGTATGTATATCTTTGTCACCACGCCCGGACAAATTAACGACTATTACTTTATCTTTACTCATCGTCTTTGCCAGTTTCGCAGCATAGGCTAATGCATGGCTTGATTCGAGCGCCGGAATGATGCCTTCTATTCGGGTCAACTCATGAAACGCAGCCAAGGCTTCCTCATCTGTGATTGAAACATACTCGGCTCGCTTTGTGTCCTTCAACCATGCATGTTCTGGCCCTACACCGGGGTAATCCAAACCAGCTGAGATAGAATGCGTTTCAATTATTTGCCCGTCCTTATCTTCCATTAGATAGGTCCGGTTACCATGTAATACACCTGACTTCCCGGCACACAGCGGTGCAGCATGGCGCCCGGTTTCAATTCCGTCGCCTGCGGCTTCTACACCGATCAGCCTGACGGCGGTATTATCTATAAACGGGTAAAACAAACCGATGGCATTGGAACCGCCCCCAACGCAAGCGACAAGGGCATCAGGTAATCGCTGTTCTTTTTCTTGAACTTGTTCTCGCACTTCACGGCCAATGATTGCTTGGAAATCCCTGACCATTGCTGGATAGGGGTGCGGTCCCGCAACGGTGCCTATGATATAAAAAGTGTTATCTATGTTAGTCACCCAATCACGCATTGCTTCATTGAGTGCGTCTTTCAATGTTTTCGATCCTGATTCGACTGATATAACCTGTGCACCTAATAGCTTCATCCGGTACACATTAATCGCCTGACGCTTAATGTCTTCGGCACCCATATACACTACGCATTCCAGTCCCAAACGGGCGGCGACGGTTGCGCTTGCTACACCGTGTTGGCCTGCACCTGTTTCGGCAATGATTCGGGTTTTACCCATACGCCGGGCAAGCAAGGCTTGACCGACGGTATTATTAATTTTATGTGCGCCTGTGTGGTTAAGGTCTTCTCTTTTTAAATAAATTTTTGCCCCACCATTAAGGTCAGTCCAATGTTGTGCCAGGTAAAGTGGTGAAGGTCGGCCAACGTAATCTCTTAAGTCGTCATCGAGTTCTTTAATAAATTCGTCGTCTTTTAAATATTGCTCATACGCTATTCGTAATTCCTGCAAGGGTTGCATGAGTGTTTCCGCTACAAATATGCCACCATAAGGCCCGAAATGTCCCTTCTCATCTGGTAACGAATACTGCTCTATGCCCACACGAACTCTCCTAACTTCCTATATCAACTTATCAGGTAACTTAACTCACCTTAGGTAACTCAATTCAGGTAACTTATTTCCGGTAATATTTTCAGGTAATATTAGTTCTAATTATCAGCCAACCGCACAGCTTGAATGAATTTGCCCACCTTTCCGAGATCTTTAATACCCTTCTCAGACTCAACGCTGCTGTTCACATCAACACTATAAGGTTTAATTTTATTCACTGCGACGGCTACATTTTCGGGCGTAAGGCCACCTGCGAGTATGACTGGTTTGGTAATTTCGTCTGGCACCATCTTCCAGTCAAACCGCTCCCCGGTACCACCGGGGTGACCTTCTTTATATGTATCAAGCAACAATCCACTCGCGCCACGGTATTGTTTTTCAGCGCTTAATAAATCGACACCTTCTTTCATGTGAATTGCTTTGATATAAGGCTTGTCATACTTCTCACATTCTTCAGGGGATTCATTGCCGTGAAATTGAAGTAAGTCTAGGGAAAACTGCACTAATATACGCCGTATTTCTGATTCTGCTGCATTAACAAACAACCCGACGGTTGTCACAAACGGCGGTAGCGCAGCAGCGATTTTACGGGCTTGTTCAACAGTGACAAATCTTGAACTGGCTTCGTAAAACACCATACCGATTGCATCTGCGCCTAATCGAGCAGCTCGCACACCATCTTCAGGTTTTGTAATACCACAAATTTTAACGCGGGTTCGCATAATAGTTTGAATTAATAAATTGTTGAATTAATAAATTGTTGAATTAATAAATTTTGAACTAGTATATTGAGGTTGTAAGGTTACCAGACCATCCGTGTTTCGGAAAGTCGTGGTAGATCAAAAGTTTCCGGGTATTTCACATCAATGAAGTATAACCCATTTGGCGACGCAGTGACGCCCCCTGCGGTCCTATCGCGGGCGTCAAGGACGTCTTTAGCCCAAACTGGCCGCTTTTCGCCCGCACCGATGGTCATCAATACACCTGCAATATTCCGTATCATATGCTGCAAAAATGCATTGGCTTCTACATCAATAATCACAAGGTCGTCTATTTTTTGGATATTCAGCCCATAAAGGGTTCTAATCGGATTATTTGCCTGGCACGCCTGAGCGCGATAAGAATTAAAATTATGCTCACCCGTCAGGTATTCAGCAGCTTGCCTCATGAGTTGAATATCCAAGGCTCGATAATCCCAACACACTCTTTTTGCCAAAAAAGTAGGACGAATTTGCCGATTAAATATTACGTAACGATATCTTCGTCTGATCGCCGAAAATCGTGCATTAAATTCATCATCCACTTGCCTGGCCCACACAATAGCAACATCCTGGGGTAAATTTGCGTTTGTGCCGTATACCCAGGATCGATCTTCGCGAATCACTTCACTATCAAAATGAATTACCTGATTTAACGCATGTACACCCGTATCAGTGCGCCCGGCACAGGTGACTTTTACTGGATGATCAGCCACATTTGAAATTGCCTGTTCGACACAATCCTGTACTGTGCGCACGCCATCCTGATGCTGCCATCCATAAAAACTGGCGCCATCATATTCAACACCCAGTGCTATTCTCATCTTAAAAACATCCTGACTACGATTCTGGCAATGATCCTAACAACGACCCTGACAATGATCCTGACAATGGCCCTAACACTAATCCTGATTAAGAGGAACACTGTGATAAAATAGTCATATTAGGAATACAAATGCGATACAAGGCAAATAGATCCATTGATATAATGGGGGTGCCGTCGGTTCTGGAATTTCTATAGGCCCACAGGGTGATTGTTCAGCTTTTACCAAAACGTTTTGGTAAGCGCTGGCAACCATTGAACTTATTTTTGCCACTGGGTTTTTAGTAATTTGTTGGTCTTGTCTTATATTTTTACAAAGCACTTGTACTTTCGCAACAGCTTCCAGTGTCAAAGTCATGCGTACCGCGAAGCGCTGATGAAAATCGCCAAACATATTCAATGGAAACGTCAGCCAGATTAACGCTGACATTAGATCTTTATTTGCTGTCGTTTTTAAAAACAAATTCACTGCCAAAACAATCGTTATCAACGCAATTACACGGGACAGGCCTAACTCTACGCCGTCTATTGTGGGCATCCAATCCGAATGTATAGCAAATAATGCTTCGCCTGGTGTAAACCAGAAATACATTATTATAATAGAAACAAAAAACCAGCGCATTTTTGCTAACAGTCGTTTAGCGTCATATAAATAATTTAATGAGGTTATTACGTAAAAACCCATAAGAAGACTAAATCCAGTGATCAACATCGGAGCTGAACTTCTCGATATTATCAAACTAAACAGTATTAGCGCTATAAATCGTATTACTGGGTGCACGGTTAGTTTCCTGTGTATCAATCAAGGCACTTATTTAATCAGGGGACGTGGAGAAAAAATATTAACTACACAAATTAATTCAGAATTATAACCAAGCTTTTAGCGAGACTTTTTATATAAAATTGTTTCTCCGTGTCCCCCGTGGTTAAATAATACATAAAAAAAGCGGCATATCTATGCCGCCGTCATTGTAAACTGTTGTTATAGTTATAAACCAGTTATAAACCAGTTATAAACCTTGTCGAGCTAAATTAATATTTCGGGGTGCCTCTGCGCCAGTGAGTGAGTGTGTCAGGCCATTTGTGCCATCAAACCCTCAGCTTCATTCTTTTGTGAATCATCACCTTCTTCCAGCACTTCATCGAGAATACTCTTGGCGCCATCAGAGTCACCCATGTCGATATAGGCTTTTGCAAGATCAAGTTTAGTACCTACCTCGTCGACATCTGCAAACAAACTATCATCCAGCTCAGCTTCCATATCTTCATCTGTAATTTCCATACTTGGCTCTTCCTCCCCTGCATCAGCAATTATGGCTGAATCATCCAAGGAGAGATCAAAATCCAGTGAATTATCGTCGTTTGATCCACTTATTTCATCATCGTCACTGGCAGAAAAACTATCAGGCTCAAATGAACCTAGATCAAAATCGAGGGAGTTATCATCTTCCGTTTCTAAAAAATTTTCTGCTTCTGGCATCTCAGCAATTGCATCAATTTCTTCAGTTAAATCTGACCTGTTACTGTCTGATTCAAAATCACCCAAATCAAAATCCAGAGAATTGTCGCCCACTCCTTCTAATTCAGGCTCAGGCACCGCAGCAACATCTGCAAGCCTGATAGTTTTATCGTCGTCAGACCCCAAGTCAAAATCGAGATCATCGACTGCTTGTTCCGTTGAGCCACCTCCATCTGTACCGAGATCTGCAAATTCACTGTCCGCACCACCTAGGTCTGCGAACTCACTGTCTGCACCGAGACCCGTAAGCTCACTGTCGTCGAAATCAAGATCACCCACTTCTTCAACTGCATCATCCATCGAAGATGAAACTGCATTGCCAGTGAACATTGCATTTTCAGGACACAATTCTTGAGCCATTTCGGTTACTCTGGCCCAATGTTCTGTCTCTTTCAGACCGTCTATATACATAGCACCTTGTTGCTCGAATGCATTCTTGTCTTTGGCTGCATAATGAATTTCAAGCGCTTTTAACTTGAGATCAGCTCTATCAGGCGAGCTTTCAATTGCACTTGTTATTAACTCTTCTGCTTGTTTATAACGACCATAAGCCAGATATACATCTGCCTCGGAAATCGGGTCTACTTCGCTGACATCGGTTTGAATGCCTTCCATACTGCTGACTGCAAAGTCACTCATAAATGAGGCATCTTCACTCGGCGAATCAGCGATACCGTCGAGATCACCAATTGAGCTTTGCCCGGTTAAAATGCTTTCCTGAAATTGTTGCAAACCACGGCGACGCACCACCAACCAAGCAAATCCGCCGATGATAAGGAGAAATACAACTACCCCACCAAGCAATCTAAAGTCACCCATTATTTTACCGGGAATCGCCATTAACGTAGCAACAATACCGGAATCAGCCCCTGTTGCTGTAGCTTCTTCAGCAGCTAATTGCTCGATGTCAACAACTTGTGATGCAACACCGTCACCGGAAAGAATCGCGTCCATTTCAGCTTGTTCATCTGCACTGACTACTTCACCGATTTCAGCGGCTAATTGTTCAGCGGTGGGGTCTGATGATCGTGTCGCGTCAGATGCCGCCTTCTCTTGAGACAACAATTCATCCGATAAGGCTTGCGATTCAGCTGATTCGGTTAATTCCGGCGTCTCTCCCGCACTTTTCAACTGATTCTGTAATGCTAAAAGTTGGTTGTCTTTTAAATTAACCAAACGCTTCATTGTTTCCAATTGCTCATCCAGGGCACTCAATCGACTGCTTAATTCTTTAGTTTCCTGTCGAGTTGCATCCAATGCTTCTTGTGAAAGTGACAGTTCTTCGTTCAGGCGCGCAGCATCGCTACCTTCAGCAATCTGACGTGGTGTACCGGTGCCATCTTCTCCTTCACCTGGACTAACTAACTTGACACGTGCGGCGCTCGGCGCTCGCGCAGAGGCGGTACGTGTTCTGGCGGGCGTGGAACCGATCATGCCTTTTGATTCTTTCCACTCTTCCCACTGTAAACTCGCCATACGCGCTGCTTCGCCGGAACTAATTGATGTTGCAGCGCTAACATTATTCAAACGCAGTACATGCCCCATTTTCAAATTATTAATATTACTGTCAATAAAAGCTCTTGGGTTACTTTCCAGCAATGCCATCATCATTTGAGGTACTGACACTGAGCTATCAGGTCGCATTTGCACAGCGATTTCCCAAAGTGTATCGCCTCTACTAACTGGACCATATTCGACACCACCAGAACCTGTTTGTAGAATGTCCGGTGCGGGTCTCGATGATCTCTTCGGAACGCTTCGAGTTGTTCGTTCTTCTGATGATGCAGTGCGGGTTCGCTCACTCCTCCTAGTAGTAGGTGCCGGTCTCGCGGTTTCAACTCTAGTTTGCGGCGCCTGAATAGCCCTTGGTTGGCTTTCAGCAGATAAAACGGGTGGATCTACAAGCACGGTGAACTCACGCAATAATCGGCCATTGGACCAGTTTACTTCGACAAGAAAATTTAGAAATGGCTCGGTAATAGGATTTCTGGAAGTAAGGTGGATATAGGCTTTTTTGCCAGATGACGGCTTAACAAGATTAAATTTAATTTGCGTTAAAAAACCCGGCCGTTCAATGCCTGCACGTCGAAACGTACCCGCGGTCGCCAAAGAAACTTCCAATTCTTTTAACTCATCTCCCCTGACTCGAAGTAATTCGATTCGCGCGTCTAAGCGTTGATTGAGAGTGGATCGCATATCAATGCTACCAAGCCCCAACGCATAAACACTAAATGGTAAAATCCAAGATAATGCGGCCAAAATCAAGGCCAATCTCTTAAACATGTTCATTCCATCCGTTTCTCTCTAATGGTGAGACTCTCGCAATAGTATGAAAGTGCCCACAAATAAACAAATTCTACCTTATTAAACAATGAGTTAAAGCTTAAACCCCCGTTAGGTAGACAATTATTCGATAACTATAACTTATAGATACTCTTTTACCAAAATTTCAGCGATCTGCACGCTATTAAGCGCTGCTCCCTTGCGTACATTATCCGCAACCACCCAAAGGTCCAAACCACGCGGATGTGATATATCATCTCTAATACGCCCCACGTAAACCGCATCATTTCCAGCACCTTCTGTGACAGGTGTTGGGTAACCACCAGGTTCTCTTTTATCCAATACCTCTACGCCCGGTGCGTCCCTTAATAATGTCTTCGCAGCCTCAGCGGTCAGCTTTTCACGTGTTTCAATGTGAAGCGCTTCAGCGTGCCCATAGAACACTGGCACACGTACCGCAGTAGGATTGATAAGTATATCGGCATCTTCAAATATTTTTTTAGTTTCCCAGACCATTTTCATCTCTTCTTTTGTATAACCGTTATCCAAAAATACATCAATCTGCGGTAAGACATTGAAAGATATCTGTTTTGGGTAAACTTTGGTCTTGATATCCTTAGCATTTAACAGCGCTGCCGTCTGCCCGGCAAGCTCCTTAATGGCGTCTTTTCCGGTTCCAGAAACTGCCTGATAAGTAGCCACATTGATTCGTTCGATACCCACTGCGTCATAAATGGGCTTTAAGGCCACTAACATCTGAATGGTTGAGCAATTGGGGTTAGCAATAATCCCTCTGTTCTTATATTGCGCAATCGCATGCGAATTTACTTCAGGCACAACCAATGGAATATCCTCGTCATAACGAAAATGCGATGTATTATCTATCACCACGCAACCTGCCGCCGCCGCTTTAGGCGCATACTCAGCAGAAACATCACCGCCAGCAGAAAACAACGCAATTTGTACCTTGGAAAAATCAAATTCTGCTAAAGTCTGAACCATGACATAGCTGCTATTAAATTCGACTTTGCCACCTGCTGATCGATTGCTCGCCAACGGATAAATTTTCCCGACAGGAAATTTTCGTTCCTGCAATATTGATATCATTGTCTCCCCGACAGCACCTGTTGCACCTACTACCGCAACATCATAGGTTTTACTCATTTTTCTTTCCTTCTCTAGTTAAATTTATTTGTCTGTGAACATTGTCTGTGAACATTGTCTGTGAGTATTTGCCTGAGAGCGCTGTCTGAGAACATCATAACGCTGCAGTGACAGCATCGCCCATTTGACTTGTTGACACTTTCGTTAAACCTCCAGTAAAAATATCATACGTTCGAATGCCATCATCCAATACCTGGTTCACCGCCGAATCGATTCGATCTGCCATTTTTGTTTCACCGAGCGAATAACGCAGCATCATCGATACCGACAATATTGTAGCCAAAGGATTAGCCTCATTTTTACCAGCAAGGTCCGGCGCAGAACCATGAATAGGTTCATACATTCCTTTGCCGTTCGCGTCCAATGACGCAGACGGTAACATCCCGATTGAACCCGTTAACATCGCCGCGCAATCCGATAGTATGTCGCCAAACATATTAGTCGTGACCATGACATCAAATTGTTTTGGTGCTTTAACCAATTGCATAGCTGCATTATCCACGTACATATGCGTTAACTCAATCTCCGGATAATCGCTAACAGCATCAGTGACTACTTCGCGCCATAATTCCGTACACTCCAATACATTTGCTTTATCAACAGAGCAAACCCGTTTATCACGTTTCATTGCAATTTCAAATGCAGAGCGTGCAATACGCCTGATTTCTGACTCACTGTAAACCAGCGTGTTAAATCCCTGCCGCTCACCATTATCTAGCGTTTTAATACCACGCGGTTGACCAAAATAAATGCCACCTGTAAGTTCCCGCACAATCATAATATCCAGACCGGAAACAACATCCGCTTTTAAAGTGGATGCACTCGCCAGTTGAGGATATAAAATAGCTGGCCGCAAATTTGAGAACAATTCTAAACCCGAACGTAAACCCAGCAGACCCTTTTCAGGCCGCACGGAGATATCCAGCGATTCCCATTTATAACCTCCCACTGCGCCGAGCAAAATAGCATCTGCCTCTTTTGCCAACAACAAGGTTTCCTCCGGCAATGGCTGGCCTTTTGCGTCATAAGCACATCCGCCAATTAATCCCGATTGTAGCTCAACGTCGAGACCGAAATCATCCTGTAATCGTTTTATAACTTTAAGCGCTTCAACTACAATCTCCGGCCCGATTCCATCACCGGGTAATACCAGTATTTTCTTAGACACGCCTTATCAACTCCTTTTTTGTATACAACCACGGACGCCTACATCCCTGTAGGCGTCCGTGGTCAAACTATATTCAATCTTTATTCTTTACTTTTTAGTGGTCTTAAAACAACCATGGCGCTTCCTGTTGCCGCCGATGTTCATAGGCTTTTATTTCTTCAACATGTTGTAACGTTAAGCCAATGTCGTCCAATCCATGTAACAGGCAATCTTTGCGAAACGCATCAACATCAAATGAAATTACTGCGCCACTCGGTGTTTTTATCGATTGTGTTTTAAGATCGATTTCCAACTGGTAACCTGGTAATGCTGTTACCTCTTTTTTATTAAACGTTGTTATCTCATTAAACGCCGCTACCTCATTAAACAAGGTATCGATAACGGCGTCTTCTAACACTACGGGAAGCAAGCCATTTTTAAAACAGTTGTTATAAAAAATATCAGCAAAACTAGGCGCAATAATGACGCGAATTCCAAAATCCTGCAATGCCCACGGCGCATGTTCCCTACTGGAACCACAGCCGAAATTTTTTCGAGCCAATAAAACGGACGCATTTTTATAGCGGCTCTGATTTAATACAAAATCAGGATTCACCGGACGCTGACTATTATCCATGCCCGGCTCACCGTTATCCAGATAGCGCCAGGCATCAAACAAATTAGGACCAAAACCAGAGCGTTTGATCGACTTTAAAAATTGCTTGGGAATAATCGCATCGGTATCCACATTAGAGCGATCCAAGGGTGCAACTATACCACGAAACGTCTCAAATTTTTTCATAACATTCACCTTTGTAGAGTGCGTTCTACACACCGATTTCTAATTTAAAACTCCAAATTAAAACGCTAAGTTAAAACAACAACACCTGATAGTTAATCCAACTCTCTCACATCAACAAAATGCCCAGCCACCGCAGCGGCAGCCGCCATTGCCGGACTCACAAGATGCGTACGGCCACCCTGCCCTTGCCGACCTTCGAAATTGCGATTAGACGTCGAAGCACAGCGTTCACCGGATTCAAGCCGATCCGCATTCATCGCTAGACACATTGAGCACCCAGGTTCACGCCACTCAAAACCCGCTTTAATTAAAATTTTATCGAGTCCTTCATCTTCGGCTTGTTTTTTGATTAAACCCGAGCCAGGTACCACCATCGCCAATTTGACATTGCTTGCCACTTTGCGCCCTTTAGCAACTTGCGCAGCCGCGCGTATATCTTCGATGCGTGAATTTGTACAAGAACCGATAAATACTTTATCTATATATATTTCGTTAATGGGTTTGTTTGCCTGTAAATCCATATAACGTAATGCGGCTTGCATGCCCTCACTTTTAACAGGATCGCTTTCATTTGCAGGATCAGGCACATTTGCGTCTATCGACACCACCATTTCCGGTGATGTACCCCAGGTTACTTGTGGTTTAATCTCTTTAGCATTGAGCTGAACAACATGATCGAAACTTGCATTTTTATCACTATGCAAATCAGCCCATGCCGATACCGCCTTGTTCCAAAGCTCACTTGTTGGCGCAAAAGGTCTGCCTTTTACATAGTCAATTGTCTTATCATCTACAGCAATAATCCCGGCGCGCGCGCCCGCTTCAATCGCCATATTACATACTGTCATTCGACCTTCAACGGATAGATCGCGAATAGCATCGCCCGCGAACTCAATAGCGCAACCTGTGCCGCCTGCGGTACCAATTTCAGCTATGATCGCAAGCACGATGTCTTTCGCGGTTACGCCATTACCCACCTGACCATCGACACGCACTAACATGTTTTTTGACTTTTTCTGGATCAAGCATTGCGTGGAAAGCACGTGTTCTACTTCTGAAGTGCCAATCCCAAATGCCAATGCACCCAATGCACCGTGTGTTGATGTATGCGAGTCACCGCACACTAATGTCATACCGGGCAACGTTGCGCCCTGCTCAGGGCCAATCACATGCACAATCCCTTGACGTGGATCATTCATAGCAAATTCAGTAATACCAAAGTCCTTACAATTTTGATCAAGCGTTTCTACCTGCAAACGCGAAAAGGGATCAGTAATACCTTTGCTACGATCTGTTGTTGGCACATTATGATCAACCGTGGCAAGATTGGCATTAGTACGCCAAAGTTTACGATCTGCCATACGTATACCTTCAAATGCCTGTGGTGAAGTCACCTCATGCACCAAATGCCTATCTATATAAAGCAAAGTAGTACCGTCTTCATCAGCGCGTACTACATGTGCATCCCATAATTTGTCGTAGAGTGTCTTGGCAGTCATATTATTACCTCTTCTAGAAAGTACCCTATGCTTGTAGATTGATACTACGGCGGCACAATCCATAACACAAATTCATATTTTTCATATATACTATTCCTATTAGGAATATACTATATCCTCCCCTTTGAGACGGATATCGCAAAATGCGGTTCTTCATCCTAAATTAATCAGTTGAAGCTTCCGCTCCTGCTCACGCCCCTCGCCTACTTCCCTGTAGGCGAATTGTAGCGAGGGTGTCTAAGGTGC
>JAADIM010000093.1:0-6477 GCA_013151345.1 Gammaproteobacteria bacterium | reverse complement strand
TCATTCTACGGGTGAGTCTTAAAAAATGAAAAAAAACGTTAGATTCAGTGCATTAGCCACCCGCAGTAGATTCTACTGATTAATTTAGGTTCATAGGTTGGAGTGACGCAAGAACCCCAACGGTGATGTAATTTGAAACTCCGCTGTTGGACTTCCTGCGTCACACCAACCTACAAAGGACTTTGGTTACACCTCTTTGGAAAGAGAATCGGATAAACGGGAAACAAGCTTTGGACACAAACACACTTCAAGCATTCTTAACTGTCGCAAATTGCAGCTCCTTTTCACTTGCTGCTGAGCGACTTTTTTTAACACAACCAGCAATAAGCAAACGTATCGCAGCGCTGGAATCAGAACTGGACACAAAACTTTTTGACCGCATAGGTAGAAAAATAACACTTACCGAAGCTGGCCAAGCACTGTTACCACGCGCCCAGCGCGTCATCCTCGAATTGGAGGAAAGCAAACGGGCCGTCTCCAATCTTTCCGGCGAAATAGAAGGCCGTTTAAGTGTGGGTACCAGCCACCACATCGGCTTGCATCGGCTACCTCCGGTATTGCGCGCTTTTACCAGCCACTATCCCGATGTAGAGCTTGATTTGCGTTTTATGGATTCCGAACAGGCTTGCGCTGCAGTCATCCATGGCGATCTTGAATTAGGTATCGTGACATTACCTTTAGAGCCGATTAACAAGCTGGTGATGAACCCTGTCTGGCAAGATCCATTAACTGTTGTGATTGGTAAAACACATCCACTGGCAAATAAAAAGAAAGTCACAGCCGAAACACTTGCACCTTATCCCTCTATTCTGCCTGCGCGCGGAACATATACACGCGAAGTGTTGGAACGGATATTCACACCCTTGGGAATTACTTTAAATGTCAGTCTTTCAACCAATTATCTGGAAACCATCAAAATGATGGTAAATATAGGATTAGGTTGGAGCGTGTTGCCCGTTTCCATGTTGAATAAAAAAGACTATCGAATGATTAGTGTCACTGGGTTAAAATTCCAACGAACGCTTGGCGTGGTATATCATCAAAACAGGACACGCTCCAACGCAGCAAATGAGATGATAAAACTGCTTAAACCGACGATTTTGTAGGTTGAACTTCGCTATGCTCGATAACTGCTCCTGCGTTATTCTCGATTGCTGCTCCAGGCGCAATTCTACCTCCTCCCTGGAGTCGTACCTCTCCACATTATCCCTGTGGGTCGCAGTACTAATCACTCCAACAAAACATCTCAGCTACAACCCTTCGGCCTAGGCAATCCAGCGACTTTATTGGCGCATTTAATCAAACCGGTAGGAAACAGTGAATAAATATACTTTTGATCACTGCGTTCTGCACCGAATTTCTTTTTCATAATTTTTGAAAATGCACGCGGTTCTGCAACAACACCGTTGTCCCGATAGAATTCTCGTGCGATGTTTACGATATCCCAATGCGCTTCGGTCAGTTCAGGAATTTGTTCATTCTTAGCAATTTCAACCGCTAACTCTTCGCTCCATTCTTCAAGGTTTTCTAACCAGCCTGCCTCACTGAGCTGAATTACCTTACCGTTTACTTCTGCTTGCATGATCTGTGTTCCTCATTTAGTTGTGGTGTTTGGGGCTGGCCCTTGACTGGAGAATACTTGACTAATTTTATCGGATATGGCCTTTAAAATCTATATAAGATTTTACTTATATATAGATAAGATATATTTACCTGACTGTTAATCAGATAGTTACAGTCCAACTTGCCGCCATTACAAAATCGGTAATAGATCTCTAAAATGATTAACAGCGTCAAACTCTTGCACATTTCGCGAGGGTTGTTTCGTGTCCGGATTATTCACCGCTAATAAATACGCTATTCCGTATTCCTTTGCAGAACGCAATACGGCTAAACTATCATCCACCAACAATGTTGCGGATTTTTCAAAAGGTTCGCGCACCTGGAGTTTGTCCCAAAAATTCACATCTTCTTTGGGCAAGCCAAAATCATGCGCACATATTATCTCGTCAAAGTGTTTGCCTAACTCGGTGCGCTTCATTTTTAATCGCAAACTTTTACCATGTGCATTCGTCACCAGTACCACACGTTTACCAACAGATTTTGCACCGACTAAAAAATCGATCACATGAGGATGGACCGCAATCAGATGATCGACTTCCTGTTTCAACAACTCGATATCCATGCCCAATTCACGCGTCCAGTGATCCACACAATACCAATCCATCGTTCCTTCAATTTTCCGAAACAGCGGTACAAGTATGTCTTTTGCTGCATCCAGTTCCATTGCATGCTTTTGCGCATACCTAAGCGGCACATGATGTTGCCAGAAATAATTATCAAAATTCAGATCCAGCAAGGTACCATCCATATCAAGCAGGATGGTTTTGATATTCGACCAATTAATCATATTTAACACACTGTTACTTAATATAATAGGTGAGCCTTTATTGACCCGCCCCCATGTCCAAAGCCAATTGTCGTTGTGCTTCTTTTTCGGTTTTCATTTTGGTGTTATCCTGAACGGAATCCGTTTCCGGCCAACCCTGGGTGTGACGTTTGACAACATTTGCCAACATATCAATATGGTCAGCACGATCGTTTAACGCAGGAATATAATTAAGCGTTTTACCACCCGCATCGACGAAAAACTCTTGATTTAATATCGCAATCTCTTCCAGCGTTTCTAAACAATCAGCAGAAAATCCAGGGCAAACTACATCCACACTTTTTACACCTGAACGCCCCCACTCTACCAACGTATTTTGTGTATAGGGCTTAAGCCATTCTGCTTTTCCAAATAATGATTGAAAAGACAATAACCATTGTTCTTTTTTTAAATTCAATTTTTTAGCAACAAGCCGCGCTGTATTCTGGCAATAACAGTGATAAGGATCACCCTCCAATAAAAATTGCTTGGGCATGCCGTGAAATGAAAACAACAATATTTCAGGCTGTTCATGTTTTTCCCAGGCTTCTTTAATACTATTCACCAGACATTCGATATACGCGCTGTCATCATGATATTGATTTACAAAACGCATTTCAGGAAGCCAGCGCCATTTTTTTAAAACATTTGCGACTTCATCAAAAACTGTTCCCGTTGTTGTCGCTGAGTATTGCGGATAAAGAGGCAATACCAAAATGCGTCGTGATTTTTTTGCACGTAAATTTTCCAATGCCGACGCCAGAGATGGATTACCATATCGCATACCTAATTCAACATTAACAGAACCAGAGAACTCACTTTCTAGTTTGATCCGCAACGCGTCAGTCTGTTTTTTAGAAATACTCAGCAACGGCGACCCCTCTTCAGTCCAAACACGTTTATACGCTTCCGCAGACTTTGCGGGCCGTGTGGTTAATACAAAACCATTTAGAATAAGCCACCAGATTGGACGGGGTATCTCCACCACGCGTGGATCCCAGAGAAATTCCCCCAAATATCGTCGCACAGCCTTGGCAGTCGGCGCATCGGGTGTACCCAGATTAACAATGAGTACCCCCATAGCTTCATCTGAGCCATGGCTGTAGTTTTCCTCACCCACAAATTTGGGCATAATAGCTCCTGTGCTGATTAGTTAGGCACGCTAGTATAACGAGATTCAGGTAATATTAGGAATAATATGAGAACTAAATAAGGGCAAGGAATGTCCTACTTCAGGAAAACCAGAAATAATTAGTACATTGAATGACCGCTAACAGCTCATTTTTTAAAAATAACCGTACTTTTATCGCTTTTGCCGTCAGCGCTATTATTGGCTTTTTTCTGTGGCGGGTGTACGACGTTCAAATTAAAGACCCCATTGACCGAATTATGCTAGACCAACCCCAGTCTATTACTCCCTTTAGTCTTATAGGTAGCAATAACAAACCATTTACAAATGAACAATTAAAAGGAAAATGGACTTTCTTGTTTTTTGGTTACACCAGTTGCCCGGATGTGTGCCCGACGACGTTAACCGAAATGGCAACTTTGAGTGAGTTATTATCACATTCAAATGATCTAAACCAAATACAGTTTATATTTATATCTGTAGATCCTGATAGAGATACGCCAGATCATCTAAAAAACTTTATCGCATATTTTAATGAATCGTTTGTTGCCGCAACGGGTACAATCGAACAACTCAATACATTAACTGACCAGCTCAGCGTACAGCATCGTCGATTAAAGGAACAAGGCGATGAATATTTGGTAGAACACAGCGCAGAACTCCTGCTCTTTAGCCCGGAATCAACATTGCTCGCCAGGTTTTCTGCACCGCATCATGCAGATAAAATAAGCAAGCTATTTTCACAACTCATAAAAGGATATACAGTCACAAAATGAAAATCGTATTTAATAAATTTGTATTTATTTTTGTTATTTTCCTTTTTGCCAGCAGTACATATGCGGTCAATAAGGATGAATTTCATATACATGATCCATGGATTAGAGAAGCCCCACCCGTAGCAAAAGTGCTCGCCGCTTATATGGTGATAGGCAACCATAGCGACAAACCCTTTACGATCACCACAATTATTTCACCGATGTTTAAAAAAGTGGAAATACATGAATCCAAAATAGAAGACGGTATCGCAAAAATGCAGCAAATACCTGAACTGGTCATTGACCCTCAACAAGACCTTGCTCTGTCACCTGGCGGTAATCACTTGATGTTATTTGAACCCAATAAAATACTTAAACACGGGGACCTGGTTCCACTGAAATTTATATTGAGTAGCGGCGATTCGTTTAGCGCAAACGCCAAAGTGAAAAAGATGGTCGGCTCGATGAAATCTATGAGCGATAAAAAGGACGGCAAAAAAGATGGCAATGAGCATGAACATAGACATGACCACTAATTATATAAAAAGCCACTAATGGAAATACATAATGGATAATAACAAAAAAAACGAGGCTTCATTCATTGATTACATCAAGGCCTTACCTCAATACGTACTACCTCATTTTTTTCTATCAGGCATTATGCGGCGTGTAACACGTACTCAGAACAAATTCTGGCGTATACTTTCTATAAAATGGGTCATAAAACAATATAAAGTCGACATGAGCCTGGCGCAAAGCGAAAATATTAACAGCTATAAAAATTTTAATACTTTTTTTACTCGAAAACTAAAACCAGACGCACGCCCTTTTGTCTCTGGCAACCATGAAATAGCCTGCCCGGTGGATGGCACGGTTAGTCAGGCTGGCAAAATTGAAGACGGTAATATATTCCAGGCGAAAGGCCGTCATTACACATTAAAACAATTATTGGGACATCCCCATATCGACAGCACTCCTTTTGAAGGTGGGCAATTCGCAACAATTTACTTATCACCCAAAGATTACCACCGTATACATATGCCGATCGATGGCACACTAAAAACCATGGCACATATACCCGGTCGTTTATTCAGCGTTAGCCCCGCGACTACTCGCGTTGTACCCGGTCTGTTTGCACGCAACGAACGGATTGTCACCATTTTCGAGACAGAATATGGGTCAATGGCAATGATCCCCGTCGGCGCTATTTTTGTCGGCAGCATCGAAACCGTCTGGCATGGCGAAGTCACCCCGCCCACGGTTCCGAACATAAGAGTGTGGCACTATGGTAATGATGAACACGGAAAAAATCAAAACAAAACCGTTACTTTAAAAAAAGGCGACGAATTTGGTCGTTTTAATATGGGCTCCACAGTCGTGGTCTTATTCGGCCCGCAAACAATAAAATGGGCAAGCGATACCACTGCCAATTCACCCGTAAAAATGGGACAGCTACTGGCCACAAACATCACGCAGGGCGCGTAAATCTCAAACGCTACGGGTATATATAACAAAGTTCTCAAATAACTTCGATTTATACCTCTTATAGAAAAAAACAAACACGCTTTCTGACCATAAGCATATACTATAATTAGAGCCGATGTTTATTCTCAACCGTCGTCCAATATGGAGACAATCCCATGACCGAGAAAAACAAACCAATTGAACCCGACACCGTCGAATGCGATGTCTGCTTAAAACATATTCCTGAAAGTGTTGCCCAAACCATGGAAGGCAAAGACTATATCCATCATTTCTGTGGCCTCCATTGCTACAAAAAATGGCAAGAAACAGAGCTATCGGACGAAAAAGCAGCCAACAACTGACTTAAATTTAAATATAGTCGATCCAGCCTGGAATTTTTCCTGTAGGTTAGAGTGACTAGTACTGCGACCCACAATAACACACGAGCAATTGCCGGGCGCAGCGAAGTCCAACGCGGAGCGTCAATAATTACAAGCCGCATTTATTCTCAACCGTCGTCCAATAAGGAGACAACCCCATGACCGAGAAAGACAAACCAATCGAACTCGAAACAGTCAGCTGTGATGTTTGCTTGACACACATCCCTGAAAGTGTCGCTCAAACCATGGAAGGCGGAGACTACATCCAACATTATTGTGGCCTCGAATGCTACAAAAAATGGCAGGAAACAGAAGAATCCA
>JAADIM010000051.1 GCA_013151345.1 Gammaproteobacteria bacterium | reverse complement strand
TACGCCGGTCATAATGATTGGCGTTTACCAACGTTAGAAGAATTAGAAACGCTGATTGAACTTCGCTGTTATGATCCGGCTATCAATAGGCATGTTTTTCCCCGCACACCTTCAACCGGGTTCTGGTCAGGCACACCCGATCCACATTCCGGACATACCGCATGGTTGGTGTATTTCGAACATGGTAAAAGTTACGTGAGAAGCAAAAATGTTGAATGGGCAGTACGGCCTGTCAGATCAACGCCATGACTAATCAGACCAATACTTATATCATTGACGATAAATTATATTTAAACATTACAGATCGCTGCACTTTAAACTGCACTTTTTGCCCAAAAAACAATGGAAGCCGATATGTCCATAACTACGACCTTTCTTTACACCACCGACCAACAGCAAAAGAATTGATCGACGAAATTGCCGACCCCCAGCAATACAACGAAATTGTATTTTGTGGGTATGGAGAACCAACGCTACGCATAAAGGTGTTACTGATTGTCGCCGAATATGTAAAGTCACATAACGTTAGAGTACGTTTGAATACTGATGGTTTGGCCAACCTGGTGCACAGGAGAGATATATTACCCGAGATTATTCATTGTATCGACGCTTTGTCGGTATCAATGAACGCGTCAGGTCCCGATACATATAACAAATTATGTCAGCCCGCTTTAGCAAATTCATTTTTCGCCATGTTGTCGTTTGTGAAAGCAGCGCGCGAATATATTCCCGATGTAACTGTGACGGCCATCAATGGTTTACCTGGTGTAAACATAAGCGCTTGTGAACAACTTGCTAAACAATTGGGCGTAAAATTTCGCGCACGGCAATCAGGTATAGTCGGCTGACACTGGCTCAGTATCTCAATACTGAGCTAGGCAATGTTGCTACGCTACGGTGAAGTTTTTGCGCAAACTTGATACTGAATCCTCTCATCAATAAATTTAAACTACACATCAGAATTGAACAAACTGTTCAACTGAAACAATCATATGTGAATAAAATGATACATCTGTCTCCCCTGCCAAACCCGCCACTTCCGATAGCTTTTTAATGTGCTCGCCCTGAATCCTAATGCCACTATATATTCAATAACTTACTATCAACAGCAAGCGTTGCAACTACGCATGGTTAAGAGAAGCGACGTGTTCTTGAATGGCATAGTAACTGCTGAATAATATAGTTAGAAATACGAATTTTTGCTTTACCTCGAAAGATAAATGAAGGAGGTGGAGCAGAAAACATACAACTAGAAACCGCAAATGATACCAATGAAAAACACGGGGAGATCGTAATGGACCAAAAAGTTGTTAGAAGCCCATTGGCCTTGTTAACTGGAGTTGTCTTTAGGATCAGTGTTGCAATATTTATATACATTATTTTTTCTTTACCCGGTACAGTTCAAGCGAGTATTACACTAGATGAGGCCAACAAGGTAAAACTGTTCGGTGACGTACGGTTCCGTCTCGAAAGAGATGATCGTACCAATTCCGGTGGTACCGACCAGGATCGCGAACGTTTGCGCGTACGCGCACGTGTTGGTGTTAGCGCTCAACCCGACCCTCACTGGTCAGGTAGAATCCGTTTATCTACACAGTCCACATCGTTGAATTCGCCTCACACAACATTTGGTACCGCAGACACCAGCAAGAACGGTAACTTCGGTCTTGATCAGGCTTATGTTGCTTACAAACCAACAGACCCGTTTACGTTGGTGATGGGTAAGACAGCAATAAATTTCTGGCAACAGAATGAAGTATTCTGGGATACAGACATCAACCCGGAGGCACTGGCTGTTGTTTACGACGCAGGTGTAGTCACCTTGAATGCCGCCTACGTGATTGTTGCCGAAGGATCATGGGCAGATGATGTCACCATAACAACGTATCAGGCCGTTCACAAGGGAAAAGCGGGTGACTTAAAATATGCAGTTGCATTAGGTGGCGCCAGTACCAGCAAGGATGAAAACATCGGCCGAGACACCAACGGCAATGGCATATCTGATGTCTTTGGGTTTCAATCTGATTCAAACTGGATTGCCAGTACGCAGGTAAAAGGTGGCCAATGGCGAGCAGGACTAGACATGCTGGGCGGTAATGCCGACACAGAAGACAGTGCTTATGTACTGCAAGGTCGTTACAAATTAAGTGACAAGTCTGGCTTGCGTCTTTATTATTACCATGTAGAAGCCTTTTCTTTGCCTGGTGACGGTACATTCAGTCAGGATAATTTTCCAAACCCTGGCAATACCGGTGTCTCCAACTTTGAAGGCTTCCGTTTGCAATATGATTACAAAATATCAAAAAACACCGCGCTAGACATTCGTTATTATGACATGGAGCGTATAGAGCCCACAGGGACGTTAAGCGCAACCGCCAGCGATGCTTTGATCAATGACCAGGATCGAAACCGGATTCAACTTAATATTAATGTGAAGTTTTAGCTAACGAGTCAATGTAATCCTTCGCGTTCTTTGCGTCTCTGCGATGGTCATCGTGCGACCAACACAGAGACGTCTGCACAACGCATAGATGCAGAGAAAACACATGATTGAAAAAACCATAATCTCCGTTGATGAAGCGATCAACATCATTATGGACCATACGTCCATAATGGGAACAGAACGAGTGCCCACTCAAAATGCGCTTAACCGAACTCTTGCACAAAACGTTATCGGCGGTAGGCACCATCCCCCCTGGGACAACTCGGCCATGGATGGTTATGCGGTACAGTGGGAAGATATTAAGAATGCAACACCTAATTCACCGACAGAATTGCGCGTTATCGGTGAAGTCCAGGCCGGTGGGATGTTATCCCGTGCGGTCGGTCAATCCGAGGCTGCCCTCATCATGACAGGCGCACCAGTGCCTAATGGTGCTGATACCGTAATCCGCATTGAAGACACAGAACCAAATGGTTCTCTAGTTAATATACTTAAACCTTGCGGACAAGGCGGCAACATTCGCCTAGAAGGTGAAGATGTCATGAAAGGTGAACGTGTGCTGCATAGCGAAACTCTTATTCGGCCCGCAGAAATCGGTATGCTGGCGACGACCGGTCATGCTTCTACGTTGGTTTATCAGCAGCCAAAGGTCAGTGTACTTGCAACGGGTGACGAATTGACGGAGTTGGGAGAACCAATTTCGCCTAACCAGATCGTTAACAGTAACAGCTATTCTATCAGTGCACTAGTGCAGGAATCGGGTGGCATACCGTTGTTGCAAGCAACAGCAAAAGACACTAAGGCCAATCTTGAATCCAAAGTTCGCAATGCCATATCAGCCGATATTGCCCTGATAATAGGCAGCGTATCAGTAGGAAAATACGATTTCGTCAAGGATGTACTTGGTGATCTGGGTGTCGACATGAAATTCTGGCGAGTCAAAATGCGCCCAGGCCATCCCGTGGCCTTTGGTGTTTTACCCAGAAGCAAATACCCGCAAGATGGCGAACGTTTATTGTTTGGTCTGCCTGGCAATCCGGTTTCCTGTATGGTTGCATTCTACCAGTTCGTCCTACCGGCCATTCGAAAAATGACGGGCAGGCAAAATCTTTTTCTACCCCGCGTGGAAGCAATAACGGAAAACGATGTGCAAAACAATTCCAATCGTCGACATTTCTCCCGTGCAGTAACACGTTATGAAAATGGCAAATACATTACAAGACTCACGGGCAATCAAGGCAGCGGTATTATATCGTCTATGGTGCAAGCTAATAGCTTCATGATAGTACAGGAGCAACACGGCGAAGTGAAAGCGGGCGATAAAATACAGGTGCAGTTACTACCTTAAAAAGAAAAAGCAGAACCGGGGTCAGGTCTTTCCTTGCCACATCAGTCTATATTTTCAGACGTTTTAACAATTCGGCTGATGGTTGAATAATGACAACCAAAGTGTTCAGCCAATTCTTTCAGTGTGTATCCTCCAGAGCCGAATGCTGCACTAATGGCATCATTTCGATTTTTATATCTCCTTTCATAACCAATTAACGAATGGACGACGGCACGTTTTTGTAATAATGGCATCTCTGCTAGTTTTGTTTTTCCATCAATTAACTTTTGATATTTAGTGATAAATTTATCACTACCTAAGAATATTTGTTTTTTTAAATTTCCCCAAATACTTGGCAAACCGATACCTTCTCTAACAAATTCTTGATACTTCTTTATCGCATTTTTTCGTCGTTTGCCAAAATAACTCAAGGTCCAATCCGTTTCTAACCAAACCGGCGCTTCTGCTTTACCTAGCATTGCTCTATAACTGCTCCAGCGCCAAGCGTATATCGTTTTCGTCATTCCCGCTCTAATCGGATTAAGCACAACATAGCGTGCTAATTCCAACAAATACTCATCCTTATCAACAAGTATCCCCTTAAATCGCCCTTGAAACACACGGCCCACTCGATTATGCCGTCGATTATAGGCTTGCGTGTAAACACCATTAAGATGTCGCATACCTTTGGATAAATTTGGCTCGGCAGTTTCTACAACAATATGATAATGGTTATCCATCAAACAATAAGCATAACAACGCCAATTATAACGTTGACAGCTAGCGCCAAATATTTTCAACCATGCATTCTTGTCCTCATCATCAACATAAATATCTTCCCGCCCATCACCTCGGGAGGTGACATGGTACAAACCATTTTTTAATTCTAATCGTAAAGGTCTTGCCATGTGGGGAGTATAACATGGATTATTAAAAATGTGCTAACGAAAGACCTGCCCCCAATATTAGGTGCCTGCTTAATCTGATTTTTAAAGTCTATGAAAGGGAGTCAAGG
>JAADIM010000030.1 GCA_013151345.1 Gammaproteobacteria bacterium | reverse complement strand
TAACACATATGAGCCGTTCTCGAGTCAATAGGCATTAGAAATTATTTTCAGTTACTTTGTAACTAAAAAACAAAGCGATTAACAAAATTGAATACTTCATTAGTCCTAGGTGGCTGTTAAGCAAGTCGCTTACAGCAAACACATATTGAGGGTCTCTTATTGCGGTCTCCCCGCTGCCTGATATTTTCTCCATCCATGGAGATTTTCAGGGCCACTACGACTGCAAGGACAAGGATGCAGGAGGTAGAGCGACGCAGGAAGCCAAAGCCGAGACATTCATCGGTTAACCTCATACTGGCACTATTCAAGGCGGTAGGTTTACTCATACGAGTACCCAGTTAGTAGCAGGCTCAGATAAGGTGTAAGCAACTTTGTTAATCGTATTAATGCACGCCAATGGGGCGTCTAATCAAGGCCTCTGGCTTTGGTGTTGTTGATGTATAAATCGAGATCACGGCTTAAAGGCCAATGATAGATCATTCGATTTTTTGACACATTCCACCGTGTTGTCCAGTTAGATTTCCAGCTCACCCCATTACGTGACTAACTCTTTAAAAATTTTTTTTCATCGAATACGGTCTCGTTTATTAACATGAAGTATACGCAGCGCCCAAGCTTGTGCGCCATGACGGAAAGTGCCTTGGCTTTGCCTATATGGATATAGGCAAGGGGCGTGAGCAGGACGCGGAAGCTTTGCTCATCCGCTTTTGCAAATTGGCGAGGTATTTTTTAGCTTTGTCATTGCCGCGTAAATGCAATACAGCGGCCTCTGAAAAGGCCCATTTCAGATGCGCATTACCGATTTTGTTTCCTTGTGTTCCATAGCTTTTTCCTGCGGACTCTGCTTTGCATTTCACAAGTCGAGAATAGGAAGCGAAATTCTGTACGCTGTCGACTCGGTTAATATTCCCTATTTCGTAAAGAATGGTCAGCGACAAAATGACACCAATGCCATGCACTGTTTTTAGTAACTGCAGATGGACCGGATTATGTTGTTTGGCTTGCTGCCCGATAAACCATTCCACTTTACTAAGTTCTTTGGCATACGCATCCAGGATGGCCATATCCAGATCCACCGTGCGTTGTACAACAGGGTCCGGAAACGCCGATCTAAGTTGCTCACGCGCACAGACGTTCTTTAAATTGACCTTGTTGGGTGGAAGATTATACTGGCTCGTGGTGTTGGAGACATGGGCTTTCAGGTTGGCGCCATGGCGGACTATTTTGGTTCGTCGGCGAAGCAAATCACGGGTTGCCCGCATTTTTTTTGGGGTAAGTATATGCAAGGGGGAAATTACCACCGCGCATGAGTTTGGCGATCTTAAAAGAATCAATGCGATCATTTTTGGCTTTACCGCCATGGATGGCTTTCATGTACAACGCGTGGCCGAGAATGAAATCAACGCCAATCTCTTCGCAGTAATCAGCGACCCAATACCCGCAAGTGCATACATTCAACGCCAACCACGATATTACCGATAAAAGGTTCAAGTATTTTGAGTAGTTTTTCTGGGTCGGCTGCTATTTCCTTATGAACGCAGATATTACCATCCTGATCTATAATACAAACGTACAGTGTTCTGGCATGTAAATCGATACCGCAGTAGTATGGATGCGTGTTATTGTAAAAGTTCATTGAGTTTTCTCCTGTTGTTGGTTTGGTTGCCTTCCAGTTTACCCAAATTAGGGTGAAGCTGGGGAGAAGGCTCAATGAGTATCAAGGCAAATTCAGCCGACCCGATACCGCGGCGTTTCGCTACGCTACACTCTGCGGTATCGGTCGGCTGATTTGCGACGTTAGGTGTGCAATAAGCAATGTACATATTCGATATGGAGAAGTTGAAAGCTGGAGATATAATACTTACTGCTCAACTGGGTGCTGTAAGTAAAGCTGTGCGCTTAGCGACTTCTAGTAAGTTTTCTCACGCAATATTATATGTTGGTGACGGGAGTTATATTCATTCTGACAGTCAAGGCGTTCATTCGAATAATATCCAGCGGCTTCTTGTAGAGAGAGAAGAGCATGTTGAAGTTAGACGAATTAAAAACGACGCGTATGTTGCCAATGCCTGTATGTTTTCTCGCTCTCAAATTGGAAAAGAATATTCGGTAAAAGACGCAATAAGCACTAAAAACCCGTTATCTAAAAAGAGAAAGAGCAATAGGCAGTTTTGTTCCCGCTTAGTGGCTCAGGCTTATGAATATTCAGGACTTAAGTTAGTTGATAATGTTGATTATTGTACTCCAAAAAATTTACAAAATTCTTTACATACGGATATTATCTTTGGGTGTTTAAGAAAAGCCTCTGATAAAGAAGTGGAGTTCGCTAATAGCCCTAATCCGCTTCAGAGGCAAGCGGAAATTACAAACAGTATATTGTCTGGTGTCAGGGAGCTAACAGGTAGCGACGTGCAAGGCTTTGAGGATTTGGAGAAATTTATTATAAACAGCCCATCATATGATACAGCTATAACTGGTATTGTAGAAAGATCTGGGTATTTGACCATGTGGGAGCACGAAATTCACCAAAATCCTTGGCGCTACGACGGCGAGATATTTATGTCTCTTGATATAGAGCCATCTTACAAAAAAGAAAGAGCGGAACTTGAGCTAAACAGTGCTATTAATCAAGTCAAATTATATAGACATAATTACGAAATGTGTCAGCGTCTAGGTTGCCACTATAGTTTGCGATATGTTGAAATGAAATTGATTTTATATAGAAATTTGATAAATCAAATGAATAAAAGAGTTGACGCGGCTAAGTATGTGATAAAACACACCTAACGAATAAGGTTAGATTGAGAGAGAGAGGCACGAACGAACCACAATCTGAACCGTTTGTTGGACAAGCCCGGAAATGAAAAAAGACGACGTTCTTATGAAAATATCTTTTTGGGTTTTACTCGATATCTAACATTTGCATTACTCGCAAATGTTAGATACCAATAATGAACGTTACCGTTGCAGTCACGTGCCACAGAAACAGGCGAATTGCCTCCGTTATATCGCTATTAAAGGCAAGCATAGCTCTCAGCAGCATAAACTGATATGTGCTCCATGAAGCTGATATTGATGTTTACATCATCAAAATATCAAAGCAATGATCATGTCGGTAATCGCCTTGCAAAGGAACAAAGTGGTGGAAGCCGCGTTTCTATCATCATCATCTTTGCACCACAACAAGGACAAACCCACTGAGGACGTTTTCTCACCCAGGCCAAGGCTCGATTTGGATCGAATTTTAGTAACAGCTGAATCAATATAATCAACCGTTTACTGTTAGGATGAAGAAAGCCAAAATTTCTCGCACGCCGAAACCCCTTTGGCAAGACATGCTGTAAAACAAGCCAAAGGAATTTGGCAGCGGAGACCGTTCTATATTCTTGCTTTTTTGTATCGCTATTTTGGAACCGGTAAGTGACTTGTCCATGTCGGCAGGCAATAATATCCTTCTCCTGTATCACGCCTCGATAGAGATAGCGGCCAAGATAGATCAGTGCTTTGTTACCCGTACCAACGGACTTACAATCCACTACCCATTTTCCAGGGTAACGCTTGGGGAGTACGAGGCCGGTCTTGGTGATGGCGTCAAGCATTTTGGCACGAAAGACTTTTGCCAATGCTTTGTGGTCGAATAGATAGCTTTTTTCCTTTTTGTTTTTGACCTTGCCTTTGGTTCGCCAGATTTTCTTCGTCATATCAATAGCGGCACCCGGCATGACAATATGAACATGGGGATGAAAAGCCAAGCAACGTGAATGGGTGTGCAACACGCTAATGACACCGGGTGTCCCCTGAAGCTGTTGGTCATTTTCAGAAAAGGTCCTTAGCGTATCCCAACAACACTGTAAAGGTCACTAAAAAATAGTCGGCTGGAACCTGTTTCTTGAGTTGTCGTTCCAACCATTGCTGACTCTCGTGTGCTTGGCAGTGTGGACAGTTGCGATGTCCGCAAGAGTGAGGCACGTAAGTGTGATGTTCACACTGACTACAACTCGCTAGCATTCGAGGGCTATGCTGGGTACGGCAGATCTTCATGGTCTTAAGCGCCTTGCGATGCGCAGGTAAAATTCGATCTGCGTATTCAGCCAGAAAATCACGTTCAAATTGTTGAATAATGGATGAGAATAAAATCATTTGAACTTCCCCCAATCAAGAGAAAAACCATTCATCAAGTGGTTGATAACGGTAATGCTATTTTGTTTGGTATGGGACGTTAGGTGGGTATACTTAACCGTGGTTAAAATGCTTTGGTGCCCGAGAAACAAGTCGATCTTTATTGCCTTTGCTATCTCGGATATGAACGCGTTGACGTTTAGCATCGATGTCACCCAATGCTAGATTTAACCCCTCGGTCAAACGTAAGCCAAGACTATAGAGGGTAAAATAGAATACACGGTAACTGATTTTATTGGTCGCCATGAACAACGCAGCGGCTTCATCAATGGTAACGATATTAGGCAATCGCTTAGACCGAGGCGGTCTGATCAGATTGATATTCACCCAAGGTTTATGGAGCACATGTTGGTAGTAGAATTTAAGTCCATACAAATCAAGCTTCAAGGTACTCCAGGAAGGGGTGGTAAGTAGATCTGAAAAATAATCGGTTAACTGTTTCTCCGAGAGATCATGGATGCGCTGATCAAAATAGTGACCAATGCGGCGAATGGCACGAGAATAGGCATCAATTGTCTTATGTTGAAGACCTTTTAGCTTAAGATGTTTAAGAAGAGTTTGATAATTATGCTTGAAATCGTCTTTGGATGATGGTGTCATGGTATTGTAACCTCATTAATTCGTGGTTGAATAGTCCCTGAGCTCCAGGGGTGAGATTACATTTTACAACTTTACCGGCGTCGATGTTTTTTCTCCGCGATAGCGGCTTCGTCCAACAAAAGCATTAACCGGACCTATTTTTCAATGGCTGAATATCGGGTCAGAGGCGCCGAAGCGCCGTCTGCCCAGAGAACCGTGCGTACGGGTCCGTACACGGCTCCTCATGACAACTTAAATCCATCGA
>JAADIM010000115.1 GCA_013151345.1 Gammaproteobacteria bacterium | reverse complement strand
TGGTCCGAAACACAGAGCTGGGTGCAAATATCGTATAATCATATACTTATCAGGCATATAAACACATCTAACTCATTGATATTTTACCTATTTAAAGGTTTAAATAGCTAGGCCGATGTTGTAGTAGATTGACATGTCTCGATGAAGGCGTATCATATTAAGCAAGTTAATTAATTAGGAATAATCAAATGAACAAGATAAGCGAAGGTTTTGGAGGATAGTTTCTCAGGCCACAATCTAATGTTTATATGAGTCAAAAGCCCCGTCGAATACGGGGTTTTTTTATGGATAATACAATCTAGAAAACTTAATTTTATGTGTTTTCAAAAACTCAAAGAGTATTTTCAGAAACTTCCCGAGTGCTTTAAAAAACTTCCAAATAAAGCTGTGGATCGTTTGTTCTTATTTGGACTGATGATGGCTTTAGTAGTTGTTTTTATAAGTATTATAATGTTTTTAATTGCTGATGATGTGACCCTGACACCAGTTATCATTTTTTTCAGTATGTTGGTCGCGCTGACGGGATGGCTCGTTGCTGCCGGAGTATCACTCTACAATTCTACGAAACAGCATACTATCAATATTTTACTGCAATCCAGATTAAGCGATACATTTAAAGGGTATAGAGAAAAGACGGCGAAGTCCTACCCAGAAAATCCAAAGCTCATATGTGTGCCACAAAAGGATATAGATGAATATTTATCGGGTGACCTCGGTAAAGACAAAACTGAATCTTTAGACGCAATGAAATATTTGCTTAATTATTATGAATTTATTGCTGCAGGTATTTTAAGTGGCGATCTTGATGAAACATTATTAAAAACTTGTTTACGCGGAATTATTTTAAATAATTGTAAACGGGCTGAATTGTTTATTAAAATGGCAAGAGAGTTAAAAAAAGATGGTGAGGAAAAAGACTCAGATTATTATGGCAATCTCCTTCGTTTAAAGGAGAGGTGGTCTACCTGATAGTGAGCGTTATAGATTCCTATGGTGCACTCATGGTGGAATAAAAGATAAATAGCCGCAGTTATCTGCTAGTAACGTCAATGAGAACGAGCCCACAAGGCGGCTGAGACACACGGTGAATTTATTCTAATACCCGCCCATGCCGCGTTTGCGTGAAGATTCAAAGACAGAATACCCAATGAGTAAGAAATACGCAATAGTCGGCTCAGGGCCTGACTAGCAAATACCGCAAGAAGATCAGGCCTCCCCTCCCCGCTCTAAAAGATTGATATTAAATCTTACATTAACTCAATTTTAAGTCTCCTGTAATTCGCTTACCTATATAAAGATGGACAATAGGCTTAGATTTTGATGGAGAAACACATTTCCTCCCGCGTGAAAACAGCACTGGGAAATATTAGTCGTCGTATGCGGTACGCCAATGGCGTCTATAGAATTGCAGGCCCGCATAAACAAGCTGTATGGATAGGTTATGTATGGATAAGAGCATAAAGAAAAAATACCTGTTTTATGTTTTGATGGGTATCGCCTTTTCGTTATTTTTCCAGTCTGCGGTAGGTCAAACTAATACAAGGTATGGCCTGGGTTGGAATGTAGCACAACTATGGATTAATGATCCTAACGGATTAGGCGAGTCGGGTTTCACCGCCAGGAGGGACCTGACGTATTTCTCCGGCATGATGACAATCCCTATTGACAATCATAATCCATTACTACGGGTATGGTATGAATTGAAATACCGGACTTTTACTCTTGCGCCTACGACGATTAAAATCGGGCAGGAGGTAAAAAGTCTCAGCCTGTCGGTGACCCGCCCAAACGGTCTGGTCTGCGCCGGGTATCGGCCACTACTGGGCCGGGGTGGGCCTTGGAATGAACGCTGATGATTTCAGTCATCGCACCGTGGTGTGAGTTCTGGGGACACAATATTTAGTTTCACGGAATTTAGTATTGTGTCCCCAGAACTCGTGTCCCCCGAACTTTCACTCTCGCGGCAATCAAAAAAGCACGCAAACAAACGCTATTTAATTTCTTTAACCAGCATAACTCACGTTATCCTGCAGTAAATGAAAAACGGTTTTCGGATATTAAATCCGCGCAGGCTTTAACCAATGATTCGGGTGTAATAGAACCCAATCGGATCATGATCGAAGTGCTAATCCCTCAATTCAAATTACTCATCGAATCAATTGATCGTATGGACCGTGAAATTAGACAGCTTTACAAAACGTTAGAGGACCAAAATATTTTTAACCGCTTTCCAGGTGCCGGGCCTCAACTCACGCCGCACCTACTCGTCGCCTTTGGGGTAAATCGAGAACGCTATCACTGTACATCAGACTTACAGAAATATGCCGGTATCGCGCCTGTGACTGAGCAGAGTGGGCAAAAGAAATGGACTCATTGGAGGTACAGTTGCCCAACATTTTTACGGCAAACGTTCGTCGAATGGGCTGGGTTAACGATTCGTTATTCTTTCTGGGCGAAGGCTTATTACGATCAACAAATTAGCAAAGGCAAACCCCATAATACTGTCATTCGTGCATTGGCATTTAAATGGATCAGGATTGCTTTTAGGTGTTGGAAAGACAACAAGCCATATGATGAATCTACCTATCTCAAAGCCCTGAAAAAACGAGGTTCTCCACTTTTAAAATATGCTGCAAATGAGTGATTTTTACTTGCTGTCCACCTCAGGGCGTGTTGTTAGCATTTATTCGTTTTCAACATAACTAATGTAGTCGATTTCGAAGTCCTCCTTGAAATTAAATAATGGCACAATAAAAAAATATTTTGGCTTAATATATACTTGAGCATATCCTCCTTCCTCAAATGAAAAAATAACCTCTCATTGAGTAAAGGTATAGTTTGTATCAACTATTTTGAAAATACTAGTTAGTAATTTTTTTGGAAAGCCTAATTTAGACAAAGAATTCTCACTAGAAAGTATTTGAAACATTTGACTTTTTGCAAAGTCCTTGACTAGAATATCGTGTCTTTCAAGCTCTTCTATCACTACAATAAGCATAAGAACAATCATAATCAAAAAAGCAAAAATATATTTTCTGCGCCTCAGCATGATTTGTCACCAATAGCAGATTTGATTCTCATTGGTAAGGCAAAGTAATTTTTGTCATTAAGAGATCGACCTAATTAGACATGTTGCGTCGTATAAAACGGTCGTCCTCAGCCTCTATTTCACGCCACTTAGCAAATTGATGCCCGGCCCACCATATCGAAAACCTATAACAATACCTGCAGTTGCGTGTTGCACTTGATTATAGGGGCCTCTCAAGTTAGCTTTAAAACCAGAAGCTCCTTGGTGTATTCCCTACGAAATATAATCCACGACCACAACAATCAGTCATGTTTGCACCAATTATCACGGCTTCGAGGTCTCCGATTAAGGTTTCTGCCGGATTTGAAATTCCGTTTACGAGATGTACTGCTCGTGTTGTGATAGAAACAAGTATCTGGCATCTATTAGTTTTTTTGAATTCCTGTATTGAAAATGACTTTAATAGGTTTCTTCTGGTATGTGTTTTTGGATCTGCGATTTGTATGCAATTCGCCATGTTTTCTTCCTTTTTGAATGTGTCGTGGTAGGAATGCCGGTCACCTGACACCCTCCATAAGCGCTAACCAAATAATTTCAAGAAAAATCGTATTCGTCTAACTGAGGAATGCGAAGTCGCGAGGGTTCTGCTAGTGATTCAGCAATTGAGGGTCATTTGTTGAGAATCTCGCGAAGGGAAAGAACAGGAACTGGCACTTGTTCTATTTGATGCCATATGAATTTAAACTCCCTCCATCGGCTTCTGCAAAGATGTACCCCCAGGGGGAAAAAGCGTGAGAAATCCGCGCGAGTTTTTCTGACAATAGTGCCAGAAAGAGTTTACTGTATAGCCACGATCGAGAACTTGCTGGATCGAATTTCGGTAAATGGCCCATGTTGAGTATAGACTTTAGACGTTTAAAAATAGTTCAACTTGCCACCTCAAACGATACCACTCTAATATATCCTCTATTGCAAATTTATCTTTTGGGAAGGTTGAAAATACCATTATGGGCACCTCTAAAAACTAACACATATGATCTGTCTTCATGTCAAATGACGTGGGTGCTCATGGCCAAAGGAGAAACTTACCGGGTGCCAGTTTAGCGAAAACAGAAAAGCAGTCTGATTGAAAGCCGTAGAGACTTTCTGGCAAGTGAAGCACAGAAAACCTTTTCCGGCAAGTTGCAAAAGATACAAAATCTGCTGATGAGATAGGTCAGACGGGTTCATTCAAAACCTGATACCTGCATCGGCAATCAAGAAGCCATATGGATGATGAGCACAAATAACCATCAGGGCCAGGAGGTAAAATAGCGCCGGGAGTGACGATCAAGCACAATACAAGCAGCAGACAACGCATTTATCGAGAAGCAATTGCCGAACACAGCGAAATTCCGGAACGATTAAGTCAAACACCATTCAGGAATGCGCTACTCTCCTTTCAGGCAGCCTTGATCCCACTTACCCCTTGAATTGATTGTATATACAGTCATTATTCCAATTACAACCCGGCTACATTTATTCCATTTCTCCTTGCATCGTTTTCGTTAAACCGTCATCATTGCTCGAAACACGTTTTACTTAAATAAATCAGTTGGATCGTCGCGAGGACGACTAAGGTGCTGAAGATAAAGCATTTTTCCCTAATTTTAGGCGATCGCGTAGTCACTCTACGAGTGAGCCTAAAACCAGGGAAAAATGCTTTAGGTTCAGTGCATTAGGCGTCCGCAGCAAATTCAACTGATTAATTTAGGTTAAACGTAATACCTTTTTTTTGTCCTTTTATTTTAATACCTTAATATTTACAGTAAAACACGTATGTCCAGTATACTCGATACCATTGACACCCCTGAACAAATACGTAAATTGCCTCAGAATGATTTGCGCAGTTTAGCAGATGCCGTACGCGAGTATTTGATTCAATCTGTTAGTAAAACCGGCGGACATTTATCGTCCAGTCTAGGTACCGTCGAGCTCACAGTGGCATTGCATTACGTATTTAATACACCCGATGACCCGCTGGTTTGGGACGTTGGCCATCAAGGCTACCCGCATAAAATTTTAACCGGCCGCAAAGATAGAATGTCGTCCATCAGGCAAAAAGATGGTCTTTCAGGATTTCTAAAGCGCTCAGAAAGCCCCTATGACACCTTTGGCGCTGGTCATTCAAGTACATCTATAAGTGCCGCGTTAGGCATGGCGCTGGCCGCGCAACAAGAAGGCAGTGATCGAAAAGCGGTTGCGATTATTGGCGATGGCGCAATGACGGCCGGCATGGCATTCGAAGCCTTGAATCACGCGGGCGATGTTGATGCTAACTTGCTGGTTATTCTCAATGATAATGACATGTCCATCTCACCTAATGTGGGGGGTATGTCAAATTACCTCGCCAGAATATTATCTGGTCGCCTCTATTCATCCGTTCGCGAAGGCAGTAAAAAAGTACTGGGTGTCATGCCCACTATGTGGGAATTAGCGCGTCGCGCCGAGGAACATGTAAAAGGTATGGTGATCCCAGGTACGTTGTTTGAAGAACTTGGGTTTAATTATATTGGCCCGATTGATGGTCACGACCTTGATACTCTGGTAACAACGTTAACTAACCTGCGCTCTCTCAAGGGTCCGCGATTTCTGCACGTTGTCACTAAAAAAGGCAAAGGTTACGCACCCGCAGAAAAAAATCCCTGCGACTATCATGGCATTACGCCATTTGATCCTGAAACCGGGGAAACTACCGCAGCAATATCCGCAAATAAATCTGCAAAAGCGTCTAATAACTCTTCTAATAATACTACATCTAAAGAATTTACCTACACGCAAGTATTTGGCCAATGGATTTGCGACATGGCCGCCATCGATAAACGTCTCATTGGTATTACACCCGCGATGTGCGAAGGCTCAGGACTGGTCGAATTTTCAAAACTGTATCCCAAACAATATATAGATGTCGGTATCGCTGAACAACACTGTGTTACCCTCGCCGCTGGGTTAGCTTGTGGAAACGCAAAACCGGTTGTTGCGGTTTACTCCACTTTTTTACAGCGCGCCTACGACCAACTTATTCACGATGTTGCTATTCAAAATCTGCCAGTCCTTTTTGCAATTGACAGAGCCGGCATTGTTGGCCCGGATGGCGCAACCCATGCAGGCAGTTTCGACTTCAGCTTTTTGCGTTGCATACCCAATATGGTCGTCATGGCGCCCGCTGATGAAAATGAATGCCGACAAATGCTCTATAGCGGATTCATACACGATGCGCCGTGCTCAGTCCGTTATCCTCGCGGAAAGGGTCCCGGTGCCCGCATAGAAAAAACAATGACAAAGTTACCCATTGGCAAAGGTGAGATTCGCCGCGAAGGAATTGAAACCGCGATTCTTGCGTTCGGAAGCATGGTGGCATCGGCACTGAAAGCCGGCGATAATTTAAATGCCAGCGTTGTAAACATGCGATTTGTGAAACCAATTGATCAAAAACTGATTATGCAAATGGCATCTAACCACAATTTAATTGTTACTATTGAAGAAAATGCCGTTGCCGGCGGCGCTGGCAGCGCGGTAAATGAGTATCTAATGGCAAACGGCATTGAAATTCCGGTCATTAACCTCGGCTTACCTGATGAATTTTCAAATCACGGCAGTAGAGAGCAAATTCTTACTGACTACAACCTTTCAAGTGATGGTATAATTTCGACCATTGAGCGATTTTATGAAAATCAGACTTGCCAATATCGTCCAGTCCAAGTAAATTCCTAGTAAATTAGTCTGTTATTAAGTAAATTATTTTCATGGGTGCAAATTACACCGTAAAAATTCTAACTGATTTTTCTGCAGCCCATTCGCTGCGGGATTATCCCGGCGTATGCAGCCGGATCCATGGCCATAATTGGAAGGTGGAAGTTGAAGTCGTTGCAAACAAGCTGGATTCAATTGGCATGGGCATAGATTTCAGAGACTTAAAAAAAGCGACGTGTGATCTTATCGAAGTACTTGATCATCGTAATATAAATGATATTGAACCGTTCGATAAAATAAACCCGACTGCCGAGAATATTTCAGCGTATTTTTACCAGGGTTTGTCTGAAAAACTGAATAATGAACAAATCCGCGTAAAAGCAGTAACAATATGGGAAACAGACCGTGCAAGTGTCCGCTACTCAGATGATAGTGAATAAGGATAATGGATAATGGGTGAAATAAGTAACACTACTTCAAGCAAGCCAAGTAACAAATCGACAAATAATGCGATCGATGACGTGCAAGGCAGTGAAGATACACGCCGCATCCCTATAGATAAAGTAGGCATCAAAGATATTCGCCATCCTGTCAGAGTACAAGACCGATGTGGCGGAGAGCAACATACCATCGCCACCTTCAATATGTTTGTAGATCTGCCGCATAACTTCAAAGGCACCCACATGTCTCGTTTTGTTGAAATACTTAACAAACATGAACGCGAGATATCAGTCAAATCGTTTAAGGACATGTTGCAGGAAATGAATCAACGCCTGGATGCCGAGTCAGGCCATATTGAAATGTCTTTCCCCTACTTCGTTACCAAAGAAGCACCAGTATCAAAAGTCAAAAGCCTTATGGATTATGACGTCACGTTTATAGGTGAAGTTTTAAATAACAAAACAACCACCAATATAAAAGTCGTTATCCCGGTTACCAGCTTGTGCCCATGTTCAAAAAGCATTTCAGACTATGGTGCACATAACCAACGTTCACATGTCACAATCACTGTACAAACCAAAGGGTTTGTTTGGATTGAAGATGTTATCGATATCGTAGAAAAACAGGCAACCTGTGAGCTCTATGGCATATTAAAACGCCCGGATGAAAAATATGTTACCGAACGTGCATATGATAATCCAAAGTTTGTAGAAGACATGGTAAGAGATGTTGCGGTTGAACTTAACAAAGATGACCGCATTACAGCTTATACGGTTGAAGCTGAAAATTTCGAATCCATACACAACCATTCTGCTTACGCGCTGGTCCAAAAAGACAAAACGAAGTAGAAAACTCACTACACCTTCTTTACTCTAGCAAGCCTTATATTTACTTGAGGATTTTAGTATTTATGGCTGCCCAATTATTTTCTCTCGGTTATTTTTCGTTTTAGTTTTTTCACACACCCGCTACGCACTACCTCCATTTAGGTTATTTAATAAATTATTAAGCCGCCATAATAATTAACTCCGGTTTATTTAAGCTGTAGCTAATGCGCGATTAAGGTATAAAAAAAATTCATATGTATTCTTCTAATAACTGCCGAAAAATAATATCAGCAGTAAATTGAACGAAGTCTTCGTTCATCCGACTGAAAACCAATTACTACACAAGCCAAGAGGAATACCATTATGGAAAGTAAAATCAAACGATCATATATTACTGGGGGAATTCTTGTATTTGCGTGTTGTGTCAATATAAGTATAGCTGCTGCAGGCGTAACACGGGAATATTTTGTTGCAGCTGAAGACGTGGTGTGGGATTACGCACCCAGTGGGCAAAACCTTGGCAACTGTATGAGGCAACCAGCACCCTGTGCTATTCCGCAACCTTGGACAAATAGCCACGTGTTTAATAAAACACGGTATATAGAATATACAGATGCAACATTTTCTGTAAAAAAACCACAACCCGAATGGTTGGGTATCCTGGGGCCGATTATACGCGCAGAAGTGGGTGATAAGGTCAAAGTGCATTTTTGTAATAATTCCAATTTTGGTCCACTTGGCATGCATCCACATGGGTTTCGGTATACAAAAGATAATGAAGGTGCATCTTATACAGGCGTAAACAGTGGTGCGCCAGAAGGCGCGGGTGCCCAAATAGCACCGCAGACGTGTTTTACTTATAATTGGGTTGCAGATAAAGAAAGTGGGCCGGCCAAGGGCGATCAAAGTTCAAAAGTATGGTGGTACCATTCACACATTAATGAGCCTGCGGAAACAAATGCTGGTTTATTGGGCCCGATTATTATCACCAGAAAAGGCCAAGCGAAGCCAGATGGCTCACCTATCGGTGTAGACCAGGAGTTTGTTACCGCATTTTTTATATTCGATGAATTAGGTGGCACAGAACCCGGCTTGATGCACTCCATCAATGGTTACATTTTTGGTAACTTAAAGGGATTAATTGCTAATAATGAAGATAAAATACGTTGGCACGTATTAGGTATGGGTAATGAAGTGGATTTGCATACGCCACATTGGCACGGTAAAACAGTAACTGTAGGCGCTAAGGACTTTGCCCGGCGTACCGATGTTGTTAATCTATTACCCGCAACGATGATCACGGCCGACATGAAGGCTGATAATCCTGACGAATGGATTTTCCATTGTCACGTTTCTGATCATATCTTAGGGGGTATGTCAACGTCGTATCAAATCTTACCTTAAGTTATAAACTTATAATTATTAGTTCATAATTTTTTGTTAATAATTTTCAAATAATAATCTTCAGTTAATAATCTTCAGTTAATAATTTTCAGTTAATAATTTTCAGTTAATAATAATGGGCGATTAAATAATATGGCCGCCCATTATTAATGGTTAACACACACATTGTGTGGCATAGTGCATACTGCCAAAACAAAAATTCGTAAACTTAAATATTCCGGGGGGGGGAAATATGAGATTACTGTTAGCTGAAGACGACGAAAAATTAGGCAAAGGTATCCGCACTGGTTTAAGGTATGAAGGTCATGCCGTCGATTGGGTTAGAGACGGTAGCACAGCACTTAGTGCGCTCAGAGATGAAACCTACGACGTATTTGTTTTAGATCTAGGCTTACCAATGCTTCCAGGTCTGGCTGTGTTGGATACATTACGTCAGGAGGGCATGTCGTTACCAGTGCTTATCCTAACAGCACGCGATTCTATTGATGATCGTATTTCTGGTCTGGATCGTGGTGCTGATGATTATGTTGTGAAACCCTTTGATTTGGATGAATTGAGCGCACGTATTCGCGCGCTGTCACGTCGTATTGTTGGTCGAACGGTAACTGTAGTTAATTACGGCGATATCGAGTTGGATCCAGCTTCACTGACTGTGCGCAAAGCGAGTAAAATTATTGAAATGCCTACGCGTTCATTCACCATTTTACAGAAATTGCTGGAAAACGCGGGACGAGTACAATCTAGAACTCGATTGGAAGAAAGTCTTTATTCCTGGAAAAACGATGTCGAGAGCAATGTGCTCGAAGTACATATTCACAATATTCGCAAGCGATTCGGCGCCAAATTCATACGTACTATTAGAGGAGTCGGTTATATTGTAGATAGCCTGAAATGAAATATTCTATTCGACGCAGGTTGCTTATTTGGCTAATAACCTTTTCTGTTGTTATATGCTCCATAAGTTCATTAATTATTTATAATGAAACCCATAACGAAGTAGGAAAACTGTTTGATGCGCAATTGGAGCAATCAGCGAAAATTCTCCTAAATATGAGCGCCCATGAATTACACGAACAGCTGGCGTTTAACCAACAGGGTAGCGACCAAGCAAACAGACTGCCACAAACATTTCCAATAGATGAAAATGTCTACGAGCAAATTATCGATTATCAGGTCTGGTTAAATGGTGACATATTGGCAGTTCGCACTAGTAGCGCGCCAGATTATCGCCTAACGGAACGGGAGAAAACTTTCTCAGACCTCGTACTCGAAGACGGCACAAATCGTCGAACGTATGCTATCTCTAACTCAGAGAAAACAATACAAGTGCAAATTATGGCTGACTACACCGATAGAGACAGGCTGACAAACGCAATCTCCTTCCACTATATGACCTCTCTGGCCATCATTTTACCTTTCATAGCGCTAGTTATATATTTCAGTGTCGGTCGAGCAATGGCGCCCTTAAAGAAAATCGCTAAAGAAATTGAAAATAGAAAATCAGATGACCTACACCCAATTAGCACTGGTGCCATCCCAGTTGAAGTCGATAAAATGATTTCAGCATTGAATCGCCTTTTTGATCGTTTGTATAAAGCGTTTGAGAATATACGTCGCTTTACCTCAGATGCAGCGCATGAATTACGTACGCCATTGGCGGTACTAAAAATACACTCACAACTCGCAATTAAAGCCAAGGACGAACCATCTCGCATCGAGGCAGTAGATGAAATATTCGATGAAGTCTGTCAGCTTTCTACCCTGGTAGAGCAACTTTTGACGTTATCACGCCTGGATCCAGAGGACAGTTTGCAAAAAACAGAACAGTTGGATCTCTCCAAGATGGCCAAAGACGTCATTGCAAATCAGGCCCCCAAAGCATTAGAGAAAAATTTAGACATAAGCTTGAATGCGTATCAGCCTTTTGTTATTTCCGCCAGGCTTGGTTTAATTCCGATACTGATGCGCAACCTAATAGATAATGCAATAAATTACACACCGGAGAACGGGAAAGTAAAAGTAACAATTTACCAAAAAAAGAGCCAAACGTTATTGGAAATAGATGACAGCGGCCCAGGTATCTCTGGCATAGAACGGCAAAAAGTATTTGAACGATTTTACCGTTGTAGTGCAACTAAAATTGCGGGTTATGGCCTGGGCCTATCAATCGTAAAACGTATCGGTGAAATACATAACGCACGAATTGCATTAAAAAAATCAGCTTTTGGCGGGCTTAGGGTGATAGTGGAATTTCCTAATGCAACATACGCCTTAAAATAGTTTGTAAATAACCCAAGTATTCAACAGGCTAGCATCTAATAATTTATCTGCATAATAATAAGCAACGAGTCAAGTAACCCTTCTCCGTAGCATGACAATTCTTCCGTAGCGATCCTTTATTCTGCTCCGCCCCAATATACCAAACCCTATATGCCAAAACAGTACTCTTATATAGTTATATATTTCTAAAAATTCCGACAGTAACACTAAAGTAAATAATCTTTTTGACGAAACAACAGGTGCTACATGAAATAATTTTTTATGCAATGGCGATTAAGAAGCGATTAGCGTAAATCGGAAGCATACTGCATGTGCTACAGACCAAATTTAAGTATTCAAAGCAAACATCCTGTAAAGATTACGGTTTTTGGCATGGACACGCGTTCGAACAAAATGCTTTCTTTAATTTTTCAGGAAAAACTTAAGAACCCATGTGAAATTGTCATTACCAGTCAGAATCAATACTTACGATGAGTGCCTATAAAATTATATTCTCCGGACCCGTCGGCGCAGGCAAAACGACTGCACTTGGTTCTATTAGTGATATTAAGCCTTTTAAAACTGAAGAAACCGCTACTGACGAAACAGCCAATAGAAAAGAAAAGACAACGGTCGCCATGGACTACGGCATGTTGAAACTTGATAGTGGCGAGCGTATTCACCTCTACGGTACACCCGGTCAAGATCGTTTCGATTTTATGTGGGAAATTCTAACTGACCGTGGCATTGGGCTGATATTGCTGGCTGATAACAAGCGACCAGATCCGATGGCCGATCTACAATTCTTCCTCGAAGCATTCGAAGACTTTATTGATAAGACCGCCGTCGTGATCGGCATAACACGTATGGATATGAATCCCTCTCCATCTATTAACGATTATCATCGTTGGTTAAAGGAAAATAAGTTAAATATTCCGGTATTAGAAATCGATGGTAGAGAGGAAAAAGATGTTATACAGCTAGTGCAGGCACTTCTTTACACGCTAGATCCGGGGATCATTAACTAGATGAACCAACAAGACGAACCCCTTCTATCGATGCAGGGTTTTGGTGTGGCATTCAATGACACCATTATACTTGCGTCCGTAACGCTAGATATTCCTGAGCGTGGCATTTTTACCTTAATGGGGCCAGCAGGAACCGGAAAATCAACCTTATTAAGGACCATTTGCGGATTGAATTCTCCCCTTCCCAGTTTACGCACATGGGGCAAGGTTTATTACGCGGGGACTGAATTATTTAAAGGCGAACTGCCCGTTCTCGTCGCGCAGAACGCCAAATTATTAATGGCTACCGTTTTTGAAAATATTGTTTACGGCTTACCGGAACGAGAAAGCTTGTCCTCGGCACAAAAGCACGATGTTGCTGAACGATTGCTTATTCATGCGGGGCTCGATGAACTCGTTTCGAAAATGGACGAAAACGTGGTTAATCTGCCCCTTGGTCAACAACGGCATTTAGCAATACTACGCACTTCTGCATCAAGCCCAAAATTAATTTGCATTGATGAACCCACCAGCGACCTGGATGATGAAGCTGCACAATCTTTACTGAAGTATATCGAACAACAGTCCCAAAGAAGTGCGGTGCTCATCGTGTTACATAATCAAACCCAGGCGAAACAATTAGGTGGAAACACCGCCTTATTGGCGGGCGGCTGGATTCAAGATGTTTCTAGTACGCAAGAATTTTTTACATCGCCACAATCCGATCTTACAAAACATTTTATCGTTTACGGTAACTGCACTGTACCTCCGGTAGATGCAAAGCCCGAAGAAATCGACCCTGATTTAGAGCCCCTTATTCGTCCTTTGCCAAAAGAAGCGCGCAAATACAAGAGTGATTCATTCGGACCACGCAATTTTCTTTGGCTCAAAAAAGGCGTCCTGGCAGGCACACCAAAACCGGGGTTACTAGTTGATATAGAAGATGATCTGAAGGCGTTAAAGCGTGTTGGCATTACCGTATTGGTCTCGCTAACAGAAGAACCGATAGACCCAACGCACCTGGCGCCCTATGACATCGCTGGCATTGCATTCCCAGTGGTCGATATGGGTGTACCCACTATAGATGCAGCCATTGATCTTTGCAAACAGGTCGAGACGTTAATCGAAAACAATGAAGCTATTGCAATGCACTGCAAAGCAGGCATGGGACGCACCGGTACAGCGTTGGCAACACAATTAATCTGGGATGGCCATACAGCACTGGATGCGTTAGAGACGGTACGCCGGGTTGAACCCCGTTGGGTTCAATCGGAGGAACAAGTTAAATTTCTTGAGGAATTTGCTCGGGCGGTGGCGGATTCTGGTAATCAAATTGACCCCACCAGGTCAGTTAAAGCCGTTAACACGCATTGATAATACGACTTAATTCACTAACGTAAACAATTAACAGGAGAATACAATGTCCCTCGATAAATCACTACAACAAGCAGTTACTGATGTGCCAGAATGCGTAGCAGCCGGGTATGTCGATATGAGTACCGGCATGTTACTTGGCGCCAAGACGGTTGACTCACACCCTGCAGAAGTCCTTGAAGTAGTTGCAGCCGCGACTGCCGAAATGTTTCAGGGCACTAACGTATCATTGATTGAAAGCATGTTTAAAAAATCACGCGGAGTTCCAGACGATGGTCATCATTATTTTCAGGAGATGATAGTGATGAGCGACAACCTTATTCATGTGTTCATGCGTAGCAAAGCCAATGAAGATCATATTTTGGTGCTTGTTTGTCGCAAATCTGCAAACCTTGGCATGGTTTTGACAAAAGCACGCGGTAGTTTACCCACTGTTGAAAAAGCAGCCTAGGTAAAGACAGCCATGTTATTGGCCTTGACCGTCTTGATAATTACGCTTATCAAAACGGTCAGATCCTCGTTTATAATGATCCAGATATGACATTGTTGCGACGTCGCAGCTATATATTGTTCATATTTCAACTATAATTTGTCGTACTGATTTATATCAGGGAATTGAATAGAGAAATAATGATGGGAAAAAAAGATTCAGCAAATAAATCACCTGCGAAAATAATTAATATCAAGGAAATATCTGAAAATATTGAAAAACGCGTACGCCCGATATTGCGTGAATTAAATGCGTCCTCCAAGGAGATAGAAGCTTCAAGCGTGATGACGAGGGACGGTTTGAGTGTCGGCTCAGTCATGGAAGAAAGCGTTGATCCGGATAGACTAGGTGCAATGTGCGCCTCGATGCTATCTCTGGCCGATAAAACGGCCAAGGAACTGGCGCGCGGTAACTTAAAGCAACTTCTCATAGATGGAACCGAAGGTTACTTGTTATTGATTCATGTTGGTACAAGTGCTGTATTAGCCGTTGTTGCTCGCCCCAATGTAAATTTGGGCAAAGTACTGCTGGACGCAAGAAAAACGGCAACAAAAATACATGATGTTTTTGTTAACAACGATCTTGACAAATTTTTAGATGATTTATAAGTGTAATTTATAATCCATTAAGCAAAAGGTACACAATGGTGAGTAGTGAGCATGTAGTACAACTACTGACAGTATTAGAATCTGCAAATGAGACAGATCACATCACAAGTCTGCTACAAAATGAAGGACACGCTGTAAGAAGTGAAAACGTTAATACTGAACAGCAACTGAAAGAAGCGATAAAGAAGCATTCCTGGGACTTGATAATATCGTCTGATGACACATCAGGAATTAACGCTAAAGAAGTCCTGAATATCGTTACACTGACCCGACCGGACATTACGACAATCGTTATTACAGACGATTTCAACACACTAAGTCAACTCGAAATATTGCGCAATGGCGCTAGAAACTACCTACCCAGTAAAAACGATCCTTTATTATTATTAACCCTTAATCGGGAACTCTCCGACCTCCGAGTGCGCCAACAACTTCAACAGGCAGAGTCTAATTTTAAAGAATGTGAGAAACGAAACTGGGCACTATTGAACAGTTCCCGTGATGCGGTTGCTTATATACACGAAGGTATGCACATTTATTCTAACACCGCTTACCTGGACACATTCGGATTCACCTCTGCTGAAGAAATTGAGGCCATACCTATGATGGACCTGATCGCTGCGGAAGACGCTGATAATTTTAAAAAAATACTGCGCAAGCTGGATGAGGGCAGCAACCCGGAAGAGGAATTTAATTTCGTCGCCATACGGAACAACAATGATAAATTTAACGCCACAATGACTTTTTCAACCGCAAGTATCGAAGGTGAACCGTGTACTCAAATTGTTATCAGAGGTCACCAAGTACTTAAAGAAGAACTTGAAAAGTTACGCAGGCAAGACCTGTTAACTGCGCTATACAATCGAAACTATTTTACCGAAAAGCTGGAGGAAGAAATTGCTGCAGCAACGGATAACGAAAAATATGTTAATAGCGCTTTGATTCATATTGACCTAGACGGGTTTAAATCAATTAGTGAAAAAATAGGACTTGTTAATAGTGATTTAGTATTAAAAGATTTCGCTAATTTGATCAACAACCAGATCACTGAAAAAGATATCGCCGCCCGATTTGCCGGCGATATCTTTACAATTTTGCTCAAACAGGCGGACATTAAAAAAGCAACAAGTACTGCGGAATCTGTTCGTAAAGCGTTAATCAAACACAAATTTGACATCCAGGATGAATCATTTTCTTGTACAGCGAGTATTGGCATCGTACAGATTTCGTTGAAAAGTGATAGTGGTATAAAAATTTTGTCGCAAGCAGAATCGGCATGTAAAGTAGCAAAATCCAATGGTGGTAATACAATTTATGCATATACACTCGCCGACGAAAAAGTAAAAGATGAAGAAGATCATAAATGGGTTCAGTTGATCAATAACGCACTTAAGCAAGATGATTTCTATTTGCTCTATCAACCTATCGTCGCACTCCATGGCAAAGAAGGATCGCGTTATGAAGTTTTAGTACGACTGATAGATGCTGATAATAAACAAATCATGCCCGACCAGTTTATGGGCGTCGCAAAAAAAACCGGATTGTTAACAATGATTGATCGCTGGATCATAAAACATGCCGTTAAGGAAATATTGCCAAGCATCGAAAAGACAGATACGCAGCTTTTCATTAAGATTTCATCTGAATCAATAGAAGAAAAATCGTTTCTGGTTTGGTTAAACAAACTGATTAAGGCTTGTCACTTTCCAGCAAATAGGCTTGTTTTTGCGTTAGATGAGACGTCCATTGTCAATTCAATGGCTAAAGCAAAAGCATTTATAAGCAATCTTAAAAAATTGGGCTGCATGACGGCTATAAATAATGCGGGCCATGGGAAAGAGCTGTTTGGTTTTCTCAATCTTGTCGAAACAGAATATATAAAAATTGACCCGTTATTTACTTCAAGTTTAGCAACAAGCGAGCAGAGCCAAAGAATAGTTGATTCCATATTTAGCTCTGCTAAACAGCATGGCATCTTATCGATCGCTGAAAGAGTTGACGACGCATCTACCATGGCTATACTTTGGCAAAGTGAAATAGATTTTGTTCAAGGCGATTATTTACAATCGCCGAATGAAACCTTATCGTATGATTTTACCGCCGAAACATAAACTCAATCACCGTAATATTTACTATGGATATTCAGAAACAAGACAAAACCTGTATCGATTGCGAGGAAGGCAAGCGCCTGGGCTGTCAAACATTTTGCTGCCGCTTGTTAGTCCGGCTTCGCCCCGAAGAAATGGAGAAGACTTTGGATGGCTCAACGCCTAAAGGGTTTGTAGATAAAGATCCTGATGGCATTTGTATTCATATGAATCGTGATTCAGGCTCGTGTAATATCTGGGAAAAAAGGCCACAAACATGTCGAGAGTATGAATGTAACTCGGATTTCCTGCTTCAGGTAGTGTTGCATAATGAATTTATAAATATCGCGGAAACAGCCAAGGTAGCCGCAAAGGCGTTTATCCCAAAAGAAAATTACATAAAAATTCCATTACTGAAAAAATAAACATCTGCCCCTTATTTCACTAATTCAAATATATATTCAACCCTATTTAGGGCTTGTCAATAAGGGCTAATTTTGGTTTTTTTAAAATTCTCCCGCCATTGCATTACACTGAACAACTCAACTCTAAATATTTCCCAGGATATAACGATAATATAAGTATCACTGGCAATGGCGAACGCCGTATCTCGAATCAAGCCGTGTAATAAGCGATCTATGTAATGCGTAAACACATAATCCTATCACATAGCCCTATAACATAGCTCTATAACATAGCTCTATCAATAAATTAGTTAAGTAACAGGTATGCCAAAACTTATTTTCAATAATACCGACTATGATTGTCGTGACACAGAAACAGTGTTAGAGACACTTCAACGGCATGGTGTGGATACCGCATTTTCATGCCGTAGCGGAATCTGTCACACCTGTTTATTGCGCAGTGAAAAAGGTATTATTCCAGAGAAAGCACAAAGAGGACTAAAAGATTCTTTGAGAAAACGGGGGTACTTTCTCGCGTGTAAATGTCTGCCACAAGAGGATATGGCGATCGCACTACCCAGAGAGGCAGACCTATTCAGCTTGACAATGTTTAGCCCGGCGATAGTTTATGCTAAAGAAATATTGGCGCCCGATATTGTTCGTCTTCTATTGGAGCCGGCAACATCGCTATACTATCACGCTGGCCAATTTATTAACCTGAAGCGCCCCGATGGCGTTAGTCGCAGTTATTCACTTGTAAGTGTACCGAGCAAAGACTACTTTTTGGAATTTCATGTTAAACGCATACCCAACGGGACAATGAGTAATTGGATATTTGACGAACTGAAGGCTAACGACGAGGTGGAGATTCAAGGACCACGAGGATTTTGTTATTATTATCCAAATAAATTAGCTCAAAATCTGTTGTTAATCGGCACTGGCACTGGATTAGCACCATTGATAGGAATCATCAACGATGCATTGCAGAACGGACATACCGGCACCATACAACTTTATCATGGTAGTCGCTTCGTTAATGGGCTTTATTTACAAGATACTCTTCGAGAATTGAGCAAACAATATTCTAATTTTTTCTACACGCCCTGTCTGTCAGGAAATTCTCATATAACAGAATATACAGCGGGTCGGGCAGACAATATTGCATTTTCCCAACATCCAACACTCGAAGGATGGCGCGTTTACCTTTGCGGTATTCCTGCCATGGTATACGCAGCAGAAAAAACAGCATTGGCCACTGGAGCTTCTAACGATGAAATTCATATTGATCCATACTTACCTGCACCTGACAGCGAAGAGCCATCAGCAGTGATGCCCAGCACTATGGAACACATCGAGGAGGCCCGCTTTTATCCAGACCCAGATCCGGAAATATGGGATGCCTTGCAGAAAGGTGCGCTTTTGACGAAAATATTGGCTGATTTCTATCAGCAGGTTTTTAAAGACCCGCGACTTGCTTCGTTTTTTGATGGTGTCACTGAACGGCGCGCTATAGAAAAACAATACAATTTTCTGCGCCAAGTATTTACTGGCGAAAAAGTTTATTTTGGCGACCGTCCACGAAATGCCCATCACTGGATGGTGATCTCGGATGAATTATTTGATTATCGCGAAGAACTAATGGCATCGTGTTTACGAAATCACGGGTTAGCCGAATTTCTTGTTAAAAGATGGCGTGCTGCAGAAGAGATCTACCGAAAGCAAATTGTAAAATCAAAACCATGGAATAAAATAATCGAAGGCATATCGTACCCGGTCGAAGGCTTTGACGAACTTATACTTTCATATGGCACCTTATGTGATAACTGTCATAATGAGGTATCAGTGGGCGAGAAAGTGCGTTATCACGTGCGCCTAGGAACAGTATATTGTAAAACATGCATGGAAGACTAGGATGACTAGTTCAATCCCCATACTCACTACTTTAAAACACAAACAAAAAGAACTAGTTCAGAGTCCCTACATTCTTAAAAGATGTTATATTCTGACCTAAAATGCAACACCTGTCATTTGCTGTGCCAAATACATTGCACTGCAGACGGGTTAAATTATTTAACTCGCTTTACCTCTAATATACTAACGGCTTCGTTCAGTACTACTGCAATCAAGGCAATGTAAGTCTGATCTCATTGCTGGCTGAGGAGATTTAATTATTTTTGTAATAAAACTGATTGAATTCTTGCGATTTCCTGAAATAATAGCGATGAAAAATAAGACTAACCAATCCACCACAGTAGGTAAGTAAATGCTCAATACGTTGGCAACATTTCTTAAAGTACTCAATTCCGAAACTCGGCCTACTCAAATCAGTCTAGCTTTGGCGTTTGCTATGATTGTCGGTTTTACACCCTTATTCAGTTTACATAACTTGTTGGTCATTTTGTTAGTGCTGGTAATCAGGGTCAACCTTGCGACTTTTATCCTCGGTTTTGCCTTGTTTTCGGGTATTGGTTATTTGCTTGATCCGCTGTTCCATGAATTTGGCCAGCGTGTACTAAATAGCGAATCGATGAACCAACTCTGGGTCAGTTTGTACAATTCAACTGTCTGGCGTCTGGAACGCTTCAATAATACGATCGTCATGGGAAGTTTACTCGTCTCCCTTGTGTTATTCATTCCCGTTGTCTTGATCACTAATTATTTAATCGCCAAGTATCGAACTTCACTACTACAGTGGGTAAACAAGATTCGAATTGTGCAGATTATTAAAGGCTCGAAACTGATCACTGTTTATAGATCCCTAACGGGGGCGGGCAGCTGATGAAAAACTGGATACGCTGGCCCGGACTCCTTGCTTTTTTATTGTTTACTGTTGCGCTTACGGGTGGATTTTATTTTTTCGCCGAGACTTTATTAAAAGCAGCCATTGAGCACACAGGTACCGAGATGGTTGGTGCCAAAGTGGAACTTGATCGTGCCGACCTAACGGCGTCACCGCTCGGCGTTGAATTACACAACTTACAAGTAACCAACCCTGAAGAGCCGATGGTCAATGCAGTACAGATAGGCCGTATCAAGCTGCATATGCACGCACTAGAGCTATTAAGACTGAAAGTCATCGTTGATGAGATGAATGTAGAAAAAGTCAGACTAAACACCAAGCGCACCACCTCCGGCAAAATTGCTGAAAAACCGGTTGAAGAGCCCGGTTCGGACACAAACGAATTATTCGATTTTTCCATGCCCGCCGTCGAGATGCCCGATGTAAAAGACATCCTGGCCAAAGAAACACTTGAATCAGAGAAAATGGTTGAAGAAGCCCAGATTAATATGGATAACTCAAAACAAAAATGGGATAAAAAAATACCCGAACTGCCGGACAAGGCCACATTCGATGCTTATGCAGAGAAGTTAAAATCTATCACGCCAGTAAAAACAGGTAACAAGCTAAAAGACCTGGAAGCCCTGTCCAATGCCGTTGATGAATTAAATACAATAAAGAAAAACATACAATCAGACCTCGGCCAATTAACCAGTGCAGGCAAGGAATTGCGTCAAGACGTCAGTCTCATGAAAAACGATATTCAGGCCATATCACAAGCACCCTCAAAAGATATCGCACGTCTGATGCAAAAATATTCTCCATCGTCATCCGGTTTATCCAACATCAGTCGTTTATTGTTCGGCGAAACGGTGACGCATTGGAGCGGTGTCGCAATGGATTGGTACGAAAAATTAGCTCCCGTATTGTTGAAGACCACGACATCAGAACAAAGTGAAGAAGTACAAGTGCCGCGCCACAAAGGCATCGATATTAAATTTAAAGAGCACAACCCACTGCCTGATTTTTTAATCAAATCCACACGCGTTTCGTTAGAACTGGAATCAGGTAATATGAACGGCGAAGTAAAAGACATCACGTCAGATCAGCAGATACTAGGACGCCCGCTCACTTTTCTGTTTGACGCGGACAAAATGGATAACATCAGCAAATTAAAATTCTCCGGTAATTTTAATCATATAAAACCCGACGATTCAATTGATACAGTAAATTTAGACCTGACTGGCTACAAAGTCAGTCACTTTACTGTCTCGCGAAGCCAATCATTTCCTCTTTCCCTCGATAGCGCAATAGCAGACATTGTGTTAAGCGGTGAACTAAAACAGGGTAACCTAAATGCAAATCTAGCGTCACAAGTAAAGTCAGCAAACTTTGTTATGTCTTTGGACACGTCTTTGGATACGCCCTCGGACAAAAATACCAGCAAGCTCACCAAGATAATCGGCGACGCCCTAAAGAACGTCAAAACCTTTGATGTAAAGGCTAACTTGCAAGGAACAATAAAAGACCAAGATATTGATATCTCGTCAAATCTGGATGATGTGGTTAAAGACGCCATGGGCGAACAATTCAAACAAAAAGCACAGGCATTTGAAAACGAGCTCAAGGATAAAGTGGAGCAAAAAACAAAAGGCCTGACCGCAAAACTGGAGTCACAACTAGAAAAATTTAACGGAATTCAGCAAAACATGGATTCCAAGCAAAAGAGTGCCGAGGAAAATATCAAATCGATTGAAACAAAAATAGATTCGTTGAAAAATGAAAAAGGCCAGGCAGTAAAAGATAAAAGCAAAGACAAACTTAAGGATAAATTGAAAGACAGGTTTAGATAGTTGAAGTAAAAAGCGTTATTTACGCAAGCAGATACACTGGTAACTTAATCACTTAATCAGCAATTCCGTTAAGTTATCGGTGCCCTCAACTATTTTGAATCCTCAATATACTTATTTTTGCCTAGTCATTTAGAAATCGCCAACTTTTCCAAAAAGAAGGAACCGTAGTTCTTCCGACTAATCAAACCTGGCAACTTGATTTTAACGTATTCTCTGACGGAGAGATTAACCTAAATAAATCAGTTGAATCTACTGCGGACGCCTAACGCACTGAATCTAACGCGTTTTTTTTCCATTTTTTAAGACTCACCCGTAGAGTAACTACGCGATCGCCTTAAAAAATGGAAAAACACGCTATCTTCAGCACCTTAGGCACCCTTGCTACGATTTGCCTACAGGACGTAGGCAAGGGGCGTGAGCAGGAGCGGAAGCTTCAACTGATTTATTTAGGATTAACGTTCCCACTGAGTTCGTAGACCTCACCATTAATGGTGTTTCTATCGAAACCGTGTTCAATTCCCCCAGGTACAATCACTCCATTTTCTACAAGTTTCACTGGTAATGAGCTAGATCATCGGCTTGAATTCTCTAGTCCGAGTACAACCTTTACAGATCATTTGGTGGTAAATGATGGAACCTTATCAGCTGCGCCAATACACCTCCAGCCGTAATTTTATTACTGGCCGCGTTACCAATACTATTCTGGAAGAAAATAATAAGTAGTAATTACATAGAAATATTTTACAATCGTCAACGAAAGCATTCTTACATTGATTACCAATCACTGGTAAATTTTTAAGAACGCTTTGTTGCTTAACTGAGTGTGCGTGAAATCGGGTTAAGATCACAGTGTCCCCTACTCTACATTTTACAAGACCTGTAAATACCCCTAAATTCAGAAATGTGGCACGGAATTCAGGCACACATAATCGGGCAAAGGCCAGTTTTTCTCTGGCCTTCCCCACACCACCTTTCTATTACCCGCAAATGATAGAAGGGGTTTCATATTGACTGTTTAAGTCAAAGCGAGCTGAGATTGCTACCGATGTTGACGCTTTTTCTTCTTGCGATTGCCAAAGAGAACGCGGTGAAACCCAAACAATCCGAATAAAATTAGCAACAATGGATTAAAACTGCCAATACCAAACCAGCCATCTCCATGTTTTCTGACAGACAATGCCTGTGTTACACCTCCGGAATCAGCCACGCTATTATTTGCAGTACTGTCGGCGTCGTTGGCACCGCCATCTTCAATAGTTAATTGCACACACCAGTGCCCCTCGGTGAGACCGCTTTGGTAGGCCACATCACCCGGTAGCGGACAGTATCCCTCTTCACCCGGTGCAGAAGCAATTACATTGTTGGCATCTAATGCAAAATCTTGCCAGCCACCCACCAACAGCGTTCGGTAGACTGCATTTTCTGGTACTTGTGTAAGCTGTGGCAGCACGACATTAACCGACTGACCAGCTACCGGTAGTTCAGAGATAGTGAAGTCAAACAGACCGCCAAGATATTCATAAAGGGGGTCATCATTGGTGCTGCCCGCGTTGGTGATATCTGTCATGCTCACCTCAGACTGTCCATTGCCAGCCTGGAAGGCAATATTACCCAGGTTTAAGCTTAGGCCTGCTTCGGTTTCAAGTAGATAACGCATGCTCTGCCCCGTTTCACTCTGTAATACATTGGTGCTACTGATGGCATCGAGATATTCCGGGATGCCGTCACCATCGCTGTCACCATAACCTTCTGTCTGATCATCGGTGCCGTCACCATCACTGTCAGCGGTAGTCAGCACGGGAGCAGTGTTCAAAATATTAAGCGTTATTTCTGCCTCGTCCGTTGCGCTGCCATCGTTAACCGTTAAGCGCAAAGCATAGAACCCGGGACTTAGCCCCGAAGGATCAAAGGTGAAGGTGTTGTCGACAGCATCAGTATCAATCAATGGCGTTGTCGGTTGCACTCCAATCGTAGCCCTGAGTATCACCCGTGTTCGGATCAAACACGCTACTGATAACACTCACTGATCCATTCCCCAGCGTCACAATAAGTGTTTCAACCGCAGCCTGATCAGCACTCAGGCTGATTATGGGTGCAACATTGCCCTCTATAATATCGATATTATGGCTAAATTTAGAACCAATTACCGCATTAGTCGGTGTACCCATAGTTAGCACGACATTTTCCGACCCTTCACCCGCGCCGTCATTGACAGTAGTAAAGCTCACTTCAACTTCGGTGCCGCTGTTAATAATGGCAGTACCGCTGCTAAGGTCGTGGTCACTGCCGTCCGTAGCGGCGATGCCGCTCACGGTATAAGGCACGCTCACCGGATAGCTCACCGCATCGCCGTTGAGGATAACGCGGAAGGTAACGGTACTGCCCTCTGAGGTGAGTTGATCTTTCGCAAAATCAGCCATAGGATTAACGTTCACTGTTTGTGTGGCGCTTCCCGTATTTCCTGCCGCATCTGTGGCACTCCATGTTACCGTATTGATGCCGGGGCTGAAGTGGCTTGGCGCATCAGAAACTGGTGTTAGAGCGCCATCTAGTGCATCGTTAGCACTGGCTACGCCAATATCAACTGGCGTAAACAGTCCCACAGCATCAAGCGTAATATCAGCAGGTGGCGTGATGACAGGTGGGTTGTCATCGACCGTCGGATCAGTGGAAGCCAAAAACTCATCGAGGTTACTCACACCATCACCATCAAGATCACCACTGGCATCACTTGCATCCAGTGGGTTCAGCCCGTTGGCCGTCTCCCAGACATCAGGTATGCCATCGTTGTCATCATCAGTATCTGTGCTGTCGCCTGTTCCATCATTATCAAAGTCACTATCTATAGCGGCGGTCGCATTCGATGTGACGGAGACAGCGGTGTTAATGCCATCGTTGGCAGTGACAACAGCAGTGATCACGGCACCCAATTCCGCATTGGTCACTGTGTAACTATTGGTCGTCGCACCGGCGATGTCAATAGCCGCTGCTTTCCACTGGTAGGTAAAGCTTAATGTGTTGTTTTCAGCATCTGTCCAAGTGCCAGCATTGGTACTTAAGGTGACGCCGACTAAGCCGTTGCCGCTGATCACGGGCAAGACGGTGTTAACAGGTGCTTTATTGTCGGTGATAGTAACGGTTTGTTGTTGCACCCCGCTTTCAACAGCAGCACCACCAGCAACGCCAGTGATATCCACAATAATGGTTTCATCAACTTCAACTAACGCATCTTGCACCGCCGTTAAAACAGCTGTTCCGGTCGTTTGGCCCGTGAGAATAGTAATCGTGTTGAACTTGGTATAATCAGTCACGCTGGTTGCGGTGCCAGTATAACCTAAGGTCACCGTTACATCGGCAAAGGTGACTTTATTTAGTGTCGCTGTAATAGTGCTTGTGCCAGCCGCTTCTGCTATCGCGGCAGCGCTAACACTTAAACTCACACTAGGTGCATCGTCATCGATGATATTAACGGTTTTCTGCTGGACAACATTTTCGGTCGCACTGCCACCTGTTACCGAGGCAACATCAATAATGATAGTTTCATTGCCCTCTATAAGAATATCGTTCACGGAGGTAATACCCGTTACTACACTGCCAGACGTCGCTCCGGCCAAAATTGTAATAGACGCGCTTGGGGTATTGTAATCAACACCTGCTGCAGTTGCGGTGCCGCTATACATTAAGTTAACGGTGACATTGGCGTAAGTCGCGTTATCTAGCGTTGCAGTAATGGTGGACGTGCCGCCATTTTCTGCCACTGACGCATTGCCGACGGAGAGCGTGGCTGTTGGCGCTGTTTCCGCATCGGTAATGCTGAGTATTTGCTGGTTAGTGACACCTTCATTACCGACAGACAAGCTATCGATATCCACAATAATGGTTTCAGCGACGGCGGCATCAAATAGCGTATCGGCGAGACTGGTGATCACCGTGGTGTTGGATGAACTGCCGGATACAACAATGATAGACGCAGCGCCGGTATAGTCGGTGGCGATGGTGCCCGTTCCGGTGTAAGCCAGATTCACCGTCACATCCACTGGCCATTGGTTATTTAAACTGCCGCTTAAAGTGCCTGTGAGCGTAGAGGTGCCGCCATCTTCCGCTAAGGTATTAGTACTGGCGATTAAATTCACATCCGGGATATTCGCATAAATCGCATCACTTGCCTGGCTGATCCCCGTAGTAAAAGCGGCACTGCTATTGGCGGCGTTATCGGTTAAGGTAACGTTCACTGGCACGCTGCTGGCAGCGGCGACATCGGCGCCACCATCGGTAATGGTAAACGTGGCGGTATAGGTAGTGTTATTAATCTTGCTTAAAGCACCTAATGCGTAACCATCAATGGTGCCGGCGATAGAGCCGCCGGCAGTATAATCTTCGGTATCTGAAACAACAGTAATGGTTGCGGTAACGGTATCACCGACTTTATGCGCGTTGTTGGCAATGCTGACAGCGCTGATGATAGGCGCCGTCGTATCTTCATCATCAGTAATGGTGACGGTTTGTTGTTGAGTGCCGTTTTCGCTCGCACTACCGCCAATGACCGATGCGACATCAATAATAATAGTTTCATTGCCTTCACCGAGGACGTCATCCACCGAAGTAATACCGGTGACGGCATTACCTGACGTCGCTCCAGCCAAAATAATAATGGATGAGCTTGGGGTATTGTAATCAGTCCCACCGGGGGTTGCGCTGCCGCTATACGTTAAGTTAACGGTGACATTAGCATAGGTTGCATTATTCAACGTCGCGCTAATGGTAGACGTGCCGCCATTTTCTGCGACAGACGCATTGCCGACGGATAGAATTGTCGTTGGCGCAGTTTCCGCATCGGTAATGCTGAGGGTTTGTTGGTTAGTGACGCCTTCATTACCGACAGACAAGCTATCGATATCCACAATAATGGTTTCAGCAACGGCGGCATCAAATAGTGTATCGGCGAGACTAGTGATCAACGTGGTGCCAGATGAATTTCCCGACGTGACGGTGATAGCCGCCGCGCCGGTATAGTCGGTGGTGATGGTGCCCGTTCCGGTGTAAGCCAGATTCACCGTCACATCCACCGGCCATTGGTTATTTAAACTACCACTTAAAGTGCCTGTGAGCATGGAGGTGCCGCCATCTTCCGCTAAGGTATTAGTGCTGGCGGTTAAATCCACATCCGGTATATTCGCATAAATCGCATCGCTTGCCTGGCTGATCGCCGTGGTAAAGGCGGCACTGCTATTGGCAGCGTTATCAGTTAAGGTAACGTTCACTGGCACACTGCTGGCAGCGGCGACATCGGCACCGCCATCGGTAATGGTAAACGTCGCAGTATAGGTTGTGTTATTAGTCTTGCTTAAAGCACCTAAAGTATAACCGGCAACGGTTCCAGCGATAGAGCCGCCAGCAGTATAATCTTCGGTATCTGACGCCACCGTAATGGTTGCGGTAACCGTATCACCGACTTTATGCGCGTTGTTGGGAATACTGACGGAACTGATAGTAGGCGCAGCATCATCGTTAACCGTAATGGTAAACGTTTTTTCAAACGTCGTGTCGCCATCATTGGTCTGGATACAGGCTTTATAGCTGCCTGGCGTCAACGTGCCCCCCGTTTCAAACGAGGCCGTCGTTATTTGAAAATTAGCATTGCTGGCATCATTACCCGCACCGCATAACCCATTAGCGGCTGTGCCGGAAGCAGCCAACGTATAAGTAAAGCTCGCATCATCAATATCTGTAGACGTTAAGTTGCCTACATTGGCCGCAGCGCCGGTCGCGCTTTGATTGATACTGGTCGCAGAGAGGGCGATATTGGTGGGCGCATCGTTCGCTGCCGTGATATCCATATTAACCGTACCCAGCGCGATATCGGTGCCACCCCCGGAGCCAGTGTTACCGCCGTCGTTTATTTTAACTGCAACCGTCGCGGCATTATTACCATTAACATCGGTTGCACCGGTATATTGAATATTGCTGGCCGTATTCAAAAAAGTATCGATATTCGCAACAGTGCCGGTAAGCGTTAAGGTACTGGTACCAGAGCCGCCTACTGTTACACTGCCCCCCGTGGTTGCCGCTAATATCCCGGCGCTTGCAGTCAGCGTAACAAGCACATTACTCACACCCGCATCCAGATCAACAAGCGTCACGCCCGATATATCAAAATTGCCTGCGACATCTTCAGTAACAATAACATCGGTCGGTAAGGTGCCCCCATTGGAAGGATCATCATTAACCGCATTAACGGTGATCGTAGCTGTCGCACTCCCTGCAGAGAGTCCGCCCCCAATCCCATCCGTACCCGCCTGGATATTAAACGAACCATTACTACTACTATTAGCCGTGGGGGTAAATTTTAACCCGGCGTTGGCCTGGGCAAACGTAATAAAGGCATTATTGGTAATCGGCGTACTGCCATCATTTTGGAACAAGCTACCGCCGGTAATGCTGGTGATTTTAAAATCCGTCACTTCAGTGCTATCAGCTGCGTTACGCGTCACTACCAGGCCTGATGTACTTTGTACATCTTCATCGGTACTGGCATTAGTCACACTAGGGGTGTCACCTATGGCGGTGATGTTCACAGTGATATTACTAATCGATGAATCAACCGTAGCATCATTGGCCTTAACGGCGATGTTCCGTGACGTCGTGTCGTTGGCAGCGGACGTGTATTTGATGTTGGTGGTGGTATCAAGAAAGGTGTTGATATTGGCTGCCGTCCCTGCCAGCGTCATCGCAGATGTGCCGGAACTTGCAATCGTTACACCACCAAATACACCATTACCACCTGCAGAAGCGATGGTTCCGGCGTTTGCAGTTAAAGTAACCGTTAGCGTATCACCGTCTACGTCGGCGAAAGTAACCGCCGAGAGATTAACATCCGTCGCGACGTCTTCCGTGACGGTAACACTGACAGGGGTTCCGGTAATTGTGGGCGCTGTGTTAGCGGGGGCAGGCGCGGCGGCGCCAGTGGTGGTGAAGCTGCGGAACTCGGCATCCGTAACGGGAATGGCGCTAGCATCGTCCTCGTTGAAGAAAACCTTGAACGACGTCAGATTTACCCCGACAAAGTTGCTCATATCGGCACCGCTGAACGTGAATGTATCCTGCACACCGTCCGTGCCGTTCTTCGTGGTGGACAACACCGTGCCACCGCCGGACATATAGCCCTTGATATAAAAACCTGAAAAATTGGCCGCCGCCGAATAGTCTCCCATAACCACCGTGGTCAGCTGGAACGTGCCAACATCTACCCCATCCGCCACCACGTTGAAGAATGCACCGGTGACATTCGTGGTAGCAGAGTTTATATACGCCACCGAAGCAGCGTAGATAGTCAATGGTTTCGCCCCAGTACTATCGTCGGCGGTCACGTTGAAGTAAGTATTCGTCAGCGTATTGCTGCCCGAACCGGAAAATGAGCTAAAATCAAATATGGTGTTATCCGCCGGTAGCGCCAGCACGTCACTGAAATCTCGTAATGCCGCCGCCGAAAAAGGAGAACCGGTTTCGATAGAACCGCTGCTGATTTCAAGTTCCCAATCTGCGCCTTGCGCGGTGCTACCGGTCAGGTCATCAGAGGCAGCGACATCGGCGCCAGTAACCATGGCGAGCTCTTCAACGAAATTGCGTCCTGCAGCACCGCGACCGGTGTTACAGCTATGCACCAACAGATCGCTATCCTCAGCCAATGCCTGACGAATAGTGTTCATCTCACTTTGGTAATTATTTGACAGCGTATTGGTATCAAAGGTAACACTACCCAATTGCACACTCGCCTCTTCACCGTGAGCAATGATGTGTACGGCCTGTACATTGCGGTAGCGGCCAAGAATCTTAGCCATCTGTCGCACACCATCGTGCTGGTTATCGAGCAGATAAACCTCAGCGCCAGGCGCAAGGCCATTAACCAGTGTTTGGTAATCAATCACTGCGGCATCAATGAAGACGATTTGACTGCCGCCGGTGAGAATTTGCAGCTCGCCAGTATGCGGCTGTTTTACCGTTAGTGGTGCCTTTACAATTAGCGGTGCCGCGATGGATGCCATGGGCAGTGCTACCATCGGTACAGCTAAAGCAAACGTTTCAGGCGTGAACACATCCGGTTTCGACAAAGCCAGTATTGAGGCATGACTGGTAGCGACAGGACTCAGCGCCAGGGCGATAGCAGATGCGAATGCGGTACGATGCAATAATGAATGTCCGTCATGCTGAGAATGGAACCGATTCTTCATGTTTTTTTCCTTTTACCTATTAATTTTTATTCATTATTTTTACTCGCCCTGACCTTCAACCTCAGTCCGTTTGGGGGCGATCACATGGGCACGCGTGCCCTTTTGGTCTTGCCAAAAGCTCATCTCAGAATATTTCTTAAACAAGTCAGGCGGTAGAATGGTGCGCCGCTCGTTGCGTTTTACCGGGCCGCTAATTCTGTGCATACCCTCTACGCCAAGATTGGCGTCGAACTCGGCAGCGTCGTACTCAACGTGATCAAAATTATGCTCGAATGGTTGTTCGCCGAGAAAATCGTAAATGAGCGGCATCACGTTGTGCGGCACGCTACTCAGTAACGCATAGTCTACCAATAGCAGTGAATTGGCTTCTTCTGAATAATAGGCGTCCTTCAGCATAGCCCAGACTGAGCCCACCATGCGGTTATGCATACCCAGGGCGTTAACCCGGCTGTAGACGCTGGCACGCTCTACATCATCATTAAAGAGGCGCGTGTTTTCGAATGGGTCTTTGCGAAACTGATGCTCCATGCTGTCCATGACCCAAGCCACATCACGCACACAGCAGATAAAACGGGATTCGGGATAGAGGATCTTCATGGCCGCCAATTGACCCGTCCAGCCTCGGCCCGTGTCAAAAATCACGTCTTTGTCACAGTCAGCATAGTAGTTGTCAAACAACCCTGCCAATAGTCGTTGGCGTTTTTCGTTTGAAATCTGTCCAGAAAACTCACCACCGGCGCTGACGATGTTCAACACCGACTTGAACATGGCCGTCACCGGGCTGCTCATGCCCGCATGAAAACGCGGATTCTGCCGCAGTATCGCGGACAACAGCGTTGAACCTGAGCGCGGCAGACCTGAGATGAAATGATAGCTTGAACTCATAACGGCAAGTAATTATTCCCGACAGTTAATATGGTTAGTCAAAAATATGGGGTAAGCCCATCATGCAAGTGATATATTCAATTTTTTAAAATCTTTCAAATCAGTATCAAGGGAATCCCCTGATACTGCAAAATGTCAAGATCTTGAAGGATATATCCCTTGCAAAGCAATACAAAAGTTAACACCTAAAAAAGGTTGCTGATTCTCATGCGCCTGACTTGAACCACTCGCCCCTATCGCCTCAGCAGATAGCGTTGTATTCATTGTCGTATCTGTCGACGTATAAAAGATACTTTCGCCGCGTGATGATTTATCTTGCCCCATATATAGGTCGCTGGCGGGTGTAGCAGCGCTACCTGCTGCTGTAACGCCTCTAACAATATGGTCATGGGTTGGAATTTGTGCTTCTGCTAATACCTCTTGAGCCGTGCCTCCGAATTGACCAATCGGTCTGCTGGACAAACCGGGTCCACTACCTTGTTGCATCGGCGACCGATCCGTTAAATTAGGCAAGCCCAGTGTCGTACGACCGTCACCACCGTAAAGCGTACCTACAAGAGAAAATAGAGCCGTATTTTCGGCGACAGGCAATAATTGACCATCGCAAAAAGCCCAGCCACGGGGAGCATAATTACAGCCCCACATTCTTACTTCCGCAATAAAGGGTTCTGACATAATAATTCTCCTTAAGACCGGCTCGGATAGATACCGAATAGGGCGATAATAAAGCTAATGGAAAGATAAGGCATCATGTTGTTATGAAATTGATTGCCGCCTGCCATTGCGAGAGTTTGACTGTTCATGTTTTCGACGTTGACTGGATCTTCCGGTTGTGTAGCATAAGGAATATCACCGTCATTTTGTGATGCCAAAACATCACCGGCAGGATTGCTTGAACTCGCCACGTCAGTACTCGCATTTAAGATGTGATGATGATTTGGCATTTGGGTCGTGTTCAATGTGACACTTTCTGAACCCAATTTCGTTCCTAAGCGGCGGTCGGACAAGCCGGGACCCTGACCATGATGCACCGGTAATCGGCCACGCATTTCCGGCAAAGCAAACGTAGTGCGACCATCACCCCCATACGTTGTACCTAATAAAGAAAACAACGCGTTATTCTCTGCCACTGACAACAAAGCACCGTTACAAAATGCCCAGGATCGCGGCGCAAAATTACCTGCAAACATGCGCATTTCACCTAAATAGGGATCACTCATATTCTGTTCTCCTTAATTAATTTCTTGACGGGAATAGACCGCTAAGCGCGATACAAAAATTAACCACCGTAGAGGGCTGCATATTATCATGGGACATTCCCGAACCATTACTTGAAACACTTTGAGTGTTTAAACTCACTAGATTAGCAGCAGGACCATACATATCGACCGGCAGCTGTTTATCAGGACGATTGTCGAATCCCGCAGCAATTATGTTTCCGGTAAAGGTCATCGCATTCCCATTGCTGGTGGTCGCTTTCATGGTATGAGTATGCGTCGCTAATTGCTCTGATGTAAGAGTCACAGACTGAGTGCCGCCCGCTGTACCTAAAGGGATATTAGCACTACCATGACTGTGCACCGGCACTCGACTGCGCATATCGGGTAAGTTAAAACTGGTACGTCCGTCGCCACCAAAGCTGGTCCCCAATAACGAATACAAAGTTTGATTTTGACTGATCGGTAAGCTTTGTCCATCGCATTGCGCCCAACCTCGTGGCGCCCAGCCAAAACCAAACATGCGCATTTCACTTACAAAAGGTTCTGCCATAACATTCTCCTCTTTACATTTAGCGTGAGTCTCCTCACAATTTACCCTATAGGCCTACCGTATAAATAGGACTGCCGTATAAATAATTCGATAGCTGATAACTTAAGTTACAAACTCTCATGCAAACAAATCATTGTACTAATACTAAGGCTAATAAAAGCGCAAACAAAAGATCCCTTAGAAAACATACCCATAATGATATTCCCTTTATGGAAGCACTCTATGCTTCTACGCGTGAAAGTGAACTCGCAATGACCAATTTTTCCCAACAGGAAAAACTGGACTTTTTAAAACAACAGTTTAGCGCTCAATACAGTCATTACACTCAGCATTATTGCACTGATGCCTTTAATATTATTGAGTTTGACAATGCACCCATTGGACGTCTGTTTGTGGATTATTGGGAAAAAGAAATTCGTATTGTAGACATCGCGTTGATGCCAGAATATCGTAACACAGGCGTGGGCACTTATTTTTTCCATCAATTGTTTGAACAAGCCAAAACCAGTGGGAAATCGGTAACGATTCATGTCGAGCATAACAATCCGGCAAAACGGCTTTACGAGCGATTGGGATTCGAACTGAAAACGAAGACCAACGATATTTATTTGCTGATGGAATGGCGACCCTAGCCCTAACACTAGCACTAGCATTTTTCTTTATTGTTGTATTTCATTATTCTCTTTCGACGTTATTTTTTTGAGATAGTTGTCGTTAATTCATGCAGAACTTGACCTTTTACGTGTTACTACAGTTTCATACTCAGTTTCAGATTTAGGAGATAGAAATAAACTTTTGTCGCCAAATTTCTCATGAGTAAAAGTATAGACGCCCTGAGAAATAAAAAAGTCTTTTCTTCCATGATAAATAACCGAAAAGGCTTCCCAGTCGTCCCCGTCCAACGTTCCTTTATAGACTTCAGCAATCGTCAGTTCTATTTCCTTGCCTTGGTCATCTTTGAGCATTACTTTTTCACCAAGAATTTCGCATAGATTATCGTAATTATATTGTTTCATATAAGCTCCAAAAACATGATAAGGATAGTAGAGAGAGTGTGTGTGTTCATATTAAATTCATCATACAATACATGGGAACACCAATAATAGGATACATATCCTGTGGACTTACTTTTATTTTTTCTATTCTCTTTGTTATGTTCGACCATTTCCTAAATGAATTCTATTTTATTATATTTTGTATTGGTACTTTATTGATTGGTACTATAATTGATTGCTACTAACCATCTCTATAACTCAACATAATAATACATCAGCTAAATAAGGAGAATACGCGTGGATAAATTAACAGCTACCACTTTAACGCAGCCTAAAAATATGGCAGTCGGTGTTTTTATAACCTGATTTTTTGGTGGCCTCGGCGTATTTTATATCAGCAATGTCGGCGACTTGGTATTAGGTAGGTTTTAATTTGCACTATGGATTGTAACGTATTTTACGTTTGAGCTTGGAATTGGAATTGTTTTATTAATTCCATTACACATCGTTGCGTTACAATATAACAATGAAAGGCCACACTTACCCATGTTGGTAGGTGGCCTTTACGTAGTTATGCCATTATATCTGCTGCTTCATCCCACATTCTTCTGTGAGAGAAACCACGCAGGCTTTCGTCTAGTGGCGGCAGTTAAGCTGATGGTGGTCCAGTTACAAACGTATATTGCCCATCACAATTTGACTGGGTGTTGACGGTCATATCATTTTGTTCGTCACCTGCGGTATAGTTATGATAACCTAAGCTATCGTTCGAACTCGTCGTGTCGTTATCATACAAATCGATCCTTAACGTATTTTTGAAGCTGATATCCAGGTCCAGCTGCCAGTCCTCACCTGCTTCAATATCGGGACCACCACTGCCGGTCCCAGATGGATACCGGTCTTCAAAACTGCCACCATCGACAGTGTACTTAATATAGAGATCGTCCCCACCACCCTTGCTTTCACCCGTTTCTAGGCAATGGACTTATTAGCGTTTATTGCTCTCTGACCCTGAGGTACTGCAAATTTTGATCTAGATAATATTCGTTGACCGTCTAGTTTTGGTAATAAGCAGTTGTAAGGTTCGTTTCTATGATAAAGCATACAGGGTCAAGTTGCTTGTATCATATCCAAAGTTAAAAAGTGGTTGTATATTTGGTTTTGATTATTATACAAGTAACCTGCCCCCCTTCTGATATTACTTATTCTGCCGGGATGATGGCGATGGTAGCGAAAGGTTTAAGCGACAAGGAATCGAGGCGATCTCGGATTATTTGTGCGGTCTTTGGGTCGCGGCGGTAAACCGAGATGAAAAGGCCTGCTACCGGAAACGGGGCACGCCTTTTTTGTTTGGTATTGTTGATTTAATATATTTATCAATACATCTACGTTACACTTTACCTGAATAATATTACAAAAGTGTCTGAGAATCTTCAAATATTTTAAGGAAGGATAATGAATACAAATAGAATGTGGGCCATTCAAAAAAATGGCGCTTGGACTCGCTGGGCGCCAGAATATTCGCGTTGGGATATTTACAGCGAAAACCGTAAATTTATTTTTGCTGACTCAGCAACAGGTCAAGCTTGTTATTATGTGGATCCAGATGGAAGTGTCCATTGGAGAAACGTAGACACAAATGAGAATAAGAGCTTTCCTGGGATTAAAGCTACGATAATCAGCGTCGGTGGAGATGGAAGACTTTGGGCCATTCAAGAAAATGGCGCT
>JAADIM010000084.1 GCA_013151345.1 Gammaproteobacteria bacterium | reverse complement strand
TCCGCGTTAATTTTTTTGTTATGTTGGTGCTTGAACATCACTCGAACCTTTATAAATACGGGAAATAATTTTAATTTAGCTTCTCTTTATATTTCTTGCAATTATTATACGTTACCTACATATATCATTTCCCTTTAATAACTTCTTCTCGCTTCTGTTTATAATTATCATAGCTTTCGTTAGTACGTTCTATACATTCATCATATTCGGAATAAGAGTACCAAGGGTCAAGTCTTGTTATTTGCCTTACAATCGAAAAGGCAAGAAACAAGACTTGATCCCGTGCTTTGATTAAAAATAAAGCCTCCGCCTGCTGTATAAATGGAACATCAATTTCCGGCCTGTAATTAGCGTCATGTGCGACTTTATGCCGGACACTAAATACTTTAGTAATAGTACTGTGCCAATCTTCAAATAACGAACTAATAAAAAACCCACTAGCTACCTTACCATTCAACCCACAAGCATCAATTTCGCGGGTACGGGGGTCAAGTCTTGTTCTGTGCTTTCCGTTTAGTCGGATTATACAAAATATTGAAAAAGCAAGAAACAAGACCGACCCCCAACCTCCTTCTGGATGGGGAATGGAAGGCCTGACCCTCGGCCTGTGTGTACAATACTAAGATTTTACTTCCGCTTATAAAAAAACTCGACGACTACTACTCATCTATGTATAGAACTCCTAAATCTTCAGGTGTTGTCCCCTCACAGCAATAAGTGTCGCAAGTCTGACAATCTGTGCAATATTTTGTACATGCTGCAACCGGCTCAGTAGATGCTTTTAATCCTAAGTTTATTTGGCAATCCACTTGACGATTAGCGTGAGACCCCACTTCATTTGCATTCACTAAATTAAAACTGAAAAATAATAGGCCCATCAATAACAAATGCAATGCTTTGAATTTGACTGTTTTCATTGTACTCTCCTTAAAATAGTATAATTATGCTCACCAATCTAGTTTCTCATACAAGATTAATTTGCAATAACATTAGATCATTCACATCCTTAATATTCTTGACAATAAGTCACGTAGACAAAGTGACTTATTGCCAAACCGGAGAGGAAAAAATACAACAAAATATCTCAACTTAGTATTATTAGCTGCTAATTTTTGAATTCGAACAAGAATGAAAAAGGGGGGTCATGAAAAAGGGGGGTCAAGTATCATATTGACGCTTTATTTTAGCAACCAGTTTAACGAGAAAGTATCTTTTCCGTGGATATGTGTTGCCGCCTTCTCTTGCGGCTCATTACATGATTATAGGCATCTTCATATTCGATTCTGAGCGGTCTAGGCATAAACGAGAAGATAACCTACCATTAACTAAGCGTGAATATGATACTTGACCCCTTTTTTCTTTTGGGTATTTCTAAGATGGGTGTCCATGTAAGCCGCTTGATAAAGAGCTGGAAAAGAGAGGGCACAAGTTCATTCGCTATGCCGATGATCTGGCAATATTTGTCAAATCGAAACGGGCGGGGGAGCGTGTGTTGGCGAGTGTTAGCCGATTCCTTGAGCAAAAGCTCAAAGTAAAGGTGAACCCAGCCAAGAGCAAAGTGAGTCTTGTCAAAGAGAGTTCAGTGCTCGGTTTTGAGATCCACCACAAGAAGCTTCGAACGCTGGATAGTAAGGTTCAGAAGTTCAAGCGCGAGCTAAAACGGATCACGCGCCGATGCCCAGGCATCTCAATAGGGTCGCGAATCATTCGCCTAAGGCAATATGCTCAAGGTTGGATGGGACACTATGGGTGCGGACCTCGTTTATAACACGAGGTCGGATTGACAGCGATCAAGGCAGTGCTTGAAATTACGGAATGGTGACCACGCTCACTTTATCAATTGTGATTGGGCTTTCGCTACCTTGATCAATGACTTCACCGGTTACCCCATTCATCGGCACAAAGTGTATCAAAAGATCGTCAGGAGTTTTGATATCCAACTGAGATAAATCATCATCAATAAAGTGTCGCTGAGACCCCAGTGAATCACCACCGTGATCACCAAACCCAAAGAAATTAAAGACGGTTACCAATTCCTGTTTGCTCGGCTCTTTTTTACTACTGATATATACACCATAGGTAAACCCCAGTAACTTGCTCACCTGAATATTATCGAGCAGCAAATAGGTGCCAGACTTGAGCTTGGAAGTGGTATCGACCATGGCTTTGTTGGAACGAAGCGACTCACTCATATCTTTCACCGTAATAGACGTGGATCTAGCCTGTAGCTTAACCCCTGCACTTTGATGCACCGAAAATGCAAGTTTCTGATCACGAAGTCCTTTCACCATTTCTTCCATCTTAGGTGCATGCTTCTTGATTTTGGGGCAATTTGCATAGTTAGAATAAGTAACCGACAAAACTTCTGGGCTAAAAGCATCGGCAATGGTCTTCGTTACCTTTTGACCATTTTCATCCACAAATTCAAAGCGAATGTCATACCAGCTATCCGGCATACCCAGATTGGCTTTCGCCCAAGCCAAATTTATTTCGGCACCGTCCGCTTCCTGCTCCATCCAGCACTGCCAGAGGCGATCAATGTTGGCGTGATGCATATAAAAAACAGGGTCATTCCCGGCGACCGGCACCCACCCCATATGGGCGGTGGCGCAACCGTTCCCAACCGCACAATGCATCATACCGTGTGGCTGCCCTTCAAAACTATTAGAAAAACTTTGAAAGTCCGGTTCCCCAAAAGCATCCTGAGCGCTCGCATACGATGGTGACATCGTAACCTTATTTTCGTTTAACCACAGGGTTCTCAATGGATCATACAGTGTGTTTTTTTCGGTGCTGCCACCCTTTGCCACGACAGGTGGAAGATATAGCCCTTTCTTGTTATTTGATTCATAGTCAAAATAATTCCAGTAAGGAAGTGCGAAATCAGCGTTCCCAGAATATTTTTGCAAGGAACGCTCAAAATAATATAGATACAAGCGGTGCCAGGGCAAGAATCTGGGGGCATCGTATATTGCCTGTTCTTCAGGTGTTCTCGGCTCTCCTAATGGCGTGTGCTGACAAGTACCCCATACATTGTCTGAAAAGTTGTCGGGAGTGAAATAGACCTCTGCTTGTTGAAAGTACTTATCACATGTCTTTTTGGTTTTTTCTTTATCGAATTTATAAGGTGATTTCTGAAAGAAATCAATGCACTCCGGCCACCGACGCGCTTTGTTTTTTTCAAAGTTCGTTGCGTTAGGCGCGCTGGCTGAACCGAAGAAACCATGAGTATTGGCCCAAAACTGCAAACTGGTTTTAAACTCTACACTGGAAGGCGCTTTATCACTGTTCGCTCGCATGGTTGATATGGCCGTTTTCAAGGCATTTAACATCGCCGGATTATCTGCCACTTCGCTGATATTTAATCGGTGTGAAGGAGGGGCAACGGTTAAAATTTCGGAGGGACTCGATGTTACGAATTTTTTTTCACAACCCACCAATAGCAGTAGTATCGATGCTAGAATGCCGAGTAATTTAGCGTGTCGCCAGTGTGGAATTACATTAGCCATTTAACTTTCCCGTACTTGTTATGGTTATTTGATGGGCGGATACGGATGCCAACGTAGCCAGGAAAAATATCTGACCATAGTACTGTAGTAGAAAAGAATGATTACGCAATGTTACCGGGAAATTATTCCAGTTTTATCTTACCTATACCTAAGAATGCTCACTGGCGAACAATAACAATGTTCACTTCGCCAAACTGAAGTGGGTATACTCACCTTTTCCCTAGCGCCATGTTTTTCTGTTAACAGCCATTACCCTGCCCATTATTCACCACCGATGATAAAATGAAAATCACTCAATAATTTTAACAAAGTATTTCAGTTAAGAAATTATTTGAGTTAGGAAAATAGATGCAAAAATCCATGGCCTTATGAGTCAATGGGGTAGACTAAAAATCAATGAGACTGACCCCTTGAACGGGCCTAGACGCGACAGGAATTGAGCACTCTAAATTTTCAGTACTATCCCAAACAGCAGATTGGATCACCGATATTTGGGCTATACTATTTCAATTGAAATTCCACCGACTAAAACGGATACAAATAATATTGCACAACAAAAGCCAGGCATAATTTCCTAATAATCGCCCAGGCGAGCACACACCTTTCGGTCTACCTTTTCCAGTATGCCACATGTATCCATCTTACTAGCAACAATACTCAAACGTTGCACCAAAAAGATAATGAATTTGTAATGAAATACTTTTGTGAATGCTGCTAACGACTAGCATCACTGGTTGTTTTAAACTTGGGCATTTTGTGTTGGAGTGTAACGGAACACAAAATGCCCAAGTTTAAAACAATCCACGTGCATGCGCTTGTTAGTTTCTCGGACGCTCAATTTTTAAGAATTCGGTTATAACAGAGGGTAGGGACACCGATAACTTAATAACTGAACAAATCCAATCAATTTAATATATGTACAAATCTAAACCCGTTGCGCAAACAATAATCTGCACCACATTTAGACGATTTTGATACGGCAGGTTGGCTGATTTCAAGGAAACGGGCAATTTCTGTCGAGATATGCCCAAAACATGAGTTCCCCAATAACAAATTAGCCCATTCGCATCTGATACATTGTTTGATCGCCCTTTATGTTGAAGTTGAGATGGTTGAACATCCATATCGATAAGTCTCAACATACCTCGATTTGCTTAAGTTATTAAGTTATCGGTGTCCCTACCTCCCGGGGAATGGAAGGCCTGACCCCATCACCTTCGAGATGAAGCGATGGCATTTGCTTATTTGAGTGGGCATTATACACTTAGTGAGGTAGGTGAGTGGTTCGATGTAAGTTATGCGACGGTAAGTAGAGCGGTTAAGTCGTATGAAGAAAATGAAAATTAGACTGGAATGTAAAATGTAAGGCCTGACCCCTTG
>JAADIM010000001.1 GCA_013151345.1 Gammaproteobacteria bacterium | reverse complement strand
GCCACGACTGATGCGAGGAAGTTATTGGTGGTATCCTCGCCGCCAATTGCATAGATAATACCGTCCACAACGCCAACAGCTAGCCTGTCACGCGCGACCGGCATCGATTGCTTCGTGGTCCAGGTATCAGTCACAGGGTCATAGGCCTCGACAATATCTAATTCGTCGAATCCGCTTTCACCTCCGATAGCATAGAGAATGCCATCCACAACAGCGACAGCAAGATCATAACGTGCAAATTGCATCGGAGATTTGGTGGTCCATAAATTAGTCGTGGGATCATAGGCCTCGACTGATGCAAGTGTATTATTACCACTAAGCCCCCCCACGGCATAAAGGATGCCGTTAATCACACCAACACCGAGGTAATTTCGAGTAGTCGACATTGGCGTCTTTGTTGTCCAGGCATTCGTTGTTGGGTCATAGGCTTCAACTGTAGAAAAATAAGTTCCACCGTCACCGCCACCAACAAGATAAATCTTTCCGTCTATGACACCAGAGCCCATCGAACTCCGTTGTGTGAGCATCGCGGCCCTTGCTTCCCAAGTATGGGGTATGGTCGTTACAGTTGGATCTGTCCCGGCGTTAAGTTCCTCCAGATTGTTGATTCCATCACTATCATCATCGTAGTAGGTAAGCGTTGTTGCACTGAAATCCGCTGGCGTGGTTTGTCCAACAACAATATTCACTTCAATACCTGAGGTAGCAGTCACCTGCATAGTTCCATAAGTGGCATCAATAATTGAATTGATCAATATAAGCGTATGTGCGCCACCCGATAAGGTGATAGTGCATGAGTATGTCCCAGCCGCCGGGTCAACCGTGAGATTAGTACAGGCTTGAGGCGTCCCTCCATCGACAGCCACCTCAACCACCAGGTTAGTCGCATCTAATGCCAATGCTTTTAGCGCGCTGGGCAGGGGTACAGACAGTGTGTCGTTGGAAATGGAGCCTTCATTTTGATTGGATTTCTGACTACAACCACTTAGGGTCAATGCTGGCACGATAAACATTAGTGCCAGATATAACTTTATATCTACAAAGGCGATCCTTTTAGTGAATCGTAAGGAGTTGCTCATCTTCATCTATCTTCCTGCATGTGCAGGTATTGCAGTGCTTTTCTTCAATATCTTTGGGGTCTACAGCATTTGCAATACCAATTTAATTATTACATAAAACTAATTCTGTTATGGCGTCGGCCCAGTAATTGTGACTGTGCCGGTTGTGGGTGTCGTACCACCACCTCCACCACTGCCCCCAGCAAGCGCACCAACGGCTACCACACCAAGGCCAATCCACACCCACTTGCTGATTTTACCTTCAGCCGGTTTTGCAGCCATGCCTTCCAGCGGTGTACTTTGCGGTATTGCAACCACGCCTTCTGCCCCTTCCTGCGGTGCTGCGTCGGGCGATACGACGATCGTTAACGGCGAGAACGTATGGCCATGTAATATGGTATTTCCCGCCTGATCGGTTGCCTGGATATAGTATTCGACGCCCGGCTCCATAATTTCGGGCAATGTAACCGAGTAATCATCTGTGCCTAATTCCCGCATCATCTCGGTACGCTTGAACTCGGTAGCGCCTACGTTACGATAGAAAACACTGACGGTCTTGACGCTGACATTATCTGTCACTGTTGCGTGGATGTTGGCGCGTTCACCGGGTGGAACATTTTTAGTGATTGGGGTTTGTTTGATTTCAGGTGCGATAAGATCACCCGAGGGCAAGGCTAAAGCTTCGGCAGCATTAGCGTTAACCAGTGGTAAAAATATCAAAGAATTGCTAACAATGGCGACTATGAATGAACGCAGTATTCGCTTCACGACATACCTCCTAATAAAAATAACGTCAATAAAAATAACGTCTTAATGTCGTGGGGCATAACCCCTTTTATAATTGTTCTAACAGAGATAATAACAACACATTTAACAAATACATACAAGTAAGGAATACACAGTAAGTTAAATTGTTCGAGCAGATTCATAACAATAAACTTTAAGTGGAATTCAGAGTAATATTGCTATCAAGCACTTGTGCAAAAACGCCGTGGCGTAGTAGAGGCCGTGGCATAGAGAAGAGGTATACACGACACGTAAATTTTTCGAGCGACCTTTACCAGGCCTACAATTAGACCGACAACAAATTGCTGTTGCTAATTCGCCCTGTCACCAGAACACCTTCCATTGTCCTGCGGTATTTATGCGTATCTGAATTTCAAACCGGCTCCATGTTCCCGGTTCGACTGATGCACCTTGTATGTTGATCAAATCCGTTATTGCGATATTTGCGGTACCTTTTCGTTCACGGCCTATGTATTTGATACCAGAAATACCAAGCTTGAAGGTGCTGTAGTTGTTAAAAAACTGTAGCAAAAACCCTTGCCGATTCGTCCGAAATTCGCTCATTCTGCGCAATGCATTAACATCACGTGATTCAAAGCCCTTTTTGAACTTGCCGATCATATCACTGATCATTTCAATGTCAGGCTTGTCGGGCTTGGGTGCTGGTTTTCTTCGCTGCCATTTTGCTCGAGTATCGCGCGCCAGCCGGGATCTGGGCAAGACCTTCTCTATTTTCCGCATGACGGATTCTGCCGACTTAAAATCAGCCGCCGACAGGTGTTTTTCAAATTGAGCTTTTAGAAAGCTCTCAACGTTCCGTATCCCTTGCGTTGCTTTCGCGTTATTCGCATCAAGTTTCAATGCGCGCTGATAGAGAGTCAGGGCATTTTTATTGGCAGGACGGGTAATGTTGCCAGCCTCAAATGCGTTCGATGCTTGTGAAAGTAGTTGTGCAACTTTTTGCTGCTGCGTTTGTGCGGCTTGGAGTTCGTCGCGCAGTTTCTTCACTTCCACTGAATCGGGATCGACAGACAAGATGTCATTAATGCTACGTTCTAATTCAGCGGAATCACCCATCGCCAGGTTCTTTTTTGCTAATGTTATAAAGTGCATTAAGAGCGTTTCTATGCCCTGTTTGGCATCCTGGTTTTCGGGTGCACTTTCCAGAATACGACGATATTTCAGCAAGGCATTTTGATTCTTCGGACCGTTCAACCTGCCCGCTTTAATATCAGCCTCGGCTTGCTGTAGTAACTGGGAAATATCTTGTTGGCCCGTCTTCGCAGTGCGTATTTCATCGAGTAGTTCTAACACAGTAGTTGAATCCGGAACAGCGGCTTGCAACAATTGAATGTTACTTTGCACTTTCTCGTGAAACCCCTCTGCCATATCACTGCGGATCCCATCTGCAGAGAGTTCAATAATTTCCTGGATACGCTTTGTTGCCGGCTGGTTTGTGGGATCAATGTTTAGGGCTCGTTGGTAAAGGTAGATGGCACCCCCTTCTTTTTCGAGTAACTTCCCTGCCTTGCGTGCCTCATCTGCGCTTACCAGCAGTGATGTCAACTGACGTTTATTCTGCTGTTTCGCAGTCTCCACTACCTTCTCTGGCGACCCAGCATCCTCTCGGTTAATAAGTATTACACCTGCCACAAGGACAGATAAAACAAATAGCACCAACACAGTCACTTTAACGTTCCAACGACTCTCTGGCGTGTGTTGTGTTGTTACTGGCTGTGCGCCGTGTGGTGCCACGCCACTATTTTTTGAAGGTACACTGCGCGGGGGGATGCTGCGTGGAGGCACACTGGGTGGCCTCGTCATGATAACAGTGGCATCGTCATCACTCACGCTGGTCGGTTGCTCGAACAATTTTTTTGGTAGTGGCGGCGTATCGGTTTTGCCACTCAGCATATCCGCCCAGGTAAGGATATCTTGTGGACGGTCTTGCGCATGAAACATCAAAGCATGGTCAATGGCACGGAGAAATCCAGGCGAATATTGGCCTTCTTTGCTCACAGTCACAGGTACATAGGGATCAGTGCCATTGGAAAGCAGACTTGATCCCCTGGCCATTGCATCATAGGGTAGCTTGCCATTAACGGCTAAATACAAACATGCGCCCAGGGCATAAACATCAGTCCACGCACCTTGCTTTTCGTCGCTTTCATTGTATTGCTCAAAAGGGGCATAACCATAAGTGACGAGGCTAGTGATCGCTCGGGTGGGTGTGCCTACCGTCTTGCGTGCAGCACCAAAATCAATAAGCACAGCGGAGCCATCCTCACGTATGTAAATGTTCGCCGGTTTGATATCTCGATGAATGAAACCGGCATCATGTACCAGCTTCAAACCGTCCAATATCGGGAGAAAAATATCCAGAAGCGCCGGCTCGGAGAGATTTTTGTTTCTTTTATAGAGCTTGGACAATTCCTCCCCTTGCTCATATTCCATGACCATATAGGCTGTATTGTTGAGTTCAAAAACACTCATTACACGCACAATATTGTGATGCTTGAATTTTGCGAGTGTTTGCGCTTCTCGGATAAACCGGTTCAACCCCCATTCGTACAACTCCCGATTCTCACCCGTTGTCGGATGTACGGTGTACCCTGTCGCCCTGGTCGAAAAGTCATGAGGGAAATATTCTTTAATGGCGACAAGTTGATCGAGGTTTTTATCGCGCGCAAGATAAGTGACGCCAAACGCACCGCGCCCCAGTACGGATTTCACTTCGTACCAGTGGAGCGTATACCCTTCGTTTAGGACATCTCGATAGACTTCCTGATTCACAGTCGCATTTCTTCTTAAAATTTCTTCTTAAATTAGTGGGTAATTCATATCCTGAGGGAAGCCGTCGCCTTTGTTAAAAAAGCCGAGAATTGTACCGCATGACTGTTAAATCATCACTTAGTAGTAGTTATACCCATGTCACTGAAAATTACCGATATCTTCATCCTAAATTAATCCTAAATTAATCAGTTGGATCGTAACGAGGGTACCTAAGGTGCTGAAGATAGCGCGTTTTTCCAGTTTTTAAGGCGATCGCGTAGTCATTCTACGGGTGAGTCTTAAAAACTGGGAAAACGCGTTAGATTCAGTGCATTAGGTGCCCGCAGTAGATCCAACTGATTTATTTAGGTTCATAGTTTCTTAAGATAACGTGATTGATTATCGGAGTCCAGGATCTTTGTGCATCAATAGGAAAATCAAGGAATTAGCATTATAATGAAAGACACAACTCACACAGTGACAAGTTCAGTGGTAATACTGAACCTCATCCAATAATATGAAAAAAAATTATGAGGCCAGGTTTTGACAAGTGTTACGTTACCCTTACACTTACTGATAACGCTGCTTGTTTTCCAAGTTGGCTGCAGCCATACACCTAATCCCGATCTTTTAGCCAAGGAGTGGGGTTACCAAAAAAAAACGGTTAAAGGAATACTTTTTCAGCACACACTTTTCATAAATAAAGTCATAAAAATAGGCAAAGACACGGGAAATTCCATTCACATTTATTTGGAAGGTGATGGACGTCCTTGGCGGACCCCGACACACATTGCGCTGGATCCGACGCCTAGAAACCCATTGATGCTGAAATTAATGGCGTTAGATAACAATCAGGCGATATATCTTGGACGACCTTGCTATTTCGAACTTTCTCCTGCGTGCTCACCCATTTGGTGGACTTTCAAGCGTTATAGTGAAGAAGTCCTCGACAGCATGGCTGCCGTTGTGGAACGTTATACGCGCGACTACGATTCCATCGTACTTATGGGACACAGTGGCGGCGGCGCACTGGCGATGTTATTAGCAGAGCGCTTACCAAAAACCAGCGCCATAATAACGCTCGCTGGCAACCTGGACATTGAAGCATGGACGAAACACCACCGATATACGCAACTCACTGGTTCTTTGAATCCTGCCAGCCAACCGCCGCTTTCTAAAACTATCAGGCAGTATCACTATCTTGG
>JAADIM010000034.1 GCA_013151345.1 Gammaproteobacteria bacterium | reverse complement strand
TCGAACCTCCGACCCCTGCCTCCCGAAGGCAGTGCTCTACCAGGCTGAGCTACACTCCGTTGATAAATTAACTCGCTAATTGTAGCCGCAAGCTAATCGATTAGCACTAAACACGAATACTGGAATACTAACTAATAATTACGCAAAACAGAAAAATTCGCTAACACTTTCATCGCGTCTGTGTATTTGGATGGAGGTAATTGGTCGACCGCTTCGATAGCTAGTTTCGCTTCGTTTTGTGCAATTTGGTTGGTATAGGTAATGGCACCAGTGGCGACGATGGCTTTTGTGACTGCATCAATGTTGTTTTTGCCGTCTTGTTCTATTGCTTTTCTGATTATATCGGCCTGATCGGGGGTGCCGGTACGCATTGCATAAATGAGTGGTAATGTCGGTTTGCCTTCGGCCAGGTCATCACCGATATTTTTGCCGATTTCTTCTGGTGTTGAGCTGTAGTCAAGTACATCATCTCTTAATTGAAACGCAGTACCCAGGTGCATGCCATAGCGGGCTAATAATTCAATGCTGTGTTCATTAGATTGGCTAATAATGCCACCCAATTGCGCGGATGCTTCAAATAGTTTGGCGGTTTTACAATGAATAACGTTTAAATAGCGTTGCTCAGTGGTTTCAGGATCCTGGCAGTTGATTAACTGCATCACTTCGCCTTCGGCAATGGTATTGGTGGCACGGGCGAGTACACTCAGTACTCTCATATCACCAACGTCGACCATCATTTCAAATGCGCGAGAATATAAAAAATCACCCACTAATACACTGGCCGGATTACCCCAGAGTGCGTTGGCTGTGTCGTTACCACGGCGCATATCAGATCCATCCACGACATCATCGTGCAATAAGGTGGCTGTGTGAATAAATTCGATAATTGTGGCCAAATGCACATGTTGTGCACCTTCATATCCCATTGCACGCGCACTTAATAGCGAAATGACAGGTCGCAGTCGCTTACCACCACTGTTAATAATATAGCCCCCCATCTGATTGATAAGCGCGACATCAGAGCGCAGGTGCTTTTGAATGAGTTGATTTACTGCAGTATCTTGTTTAATAAGGGAGTAAATGTCATCGACGTCAGTTGACAGGTCACTATCCATCTCTATGGCGGTGGCATTGCTGCTTTCTAATGGATCTCCTGGATTAACGGAATTTACTAGGCTATTCATAGGGTTATAAGGTCAATAAGGTTTTTTTAGTGGTGTTGGCAAAAAATGATTATCAATTTATCCATAATATGCATTATGAAGTTTGACCTGTCACTGTGCAAACGCTAAAATTCGCCCTCATTTTTGCTTATCATTGAGGATGTTATCCTTGAATCAGTCTGCCAAGCCGTCATTAATTTCGCGCTTTGGTGATTTAGGTTATTGAGAAGCTTCAAGAATACGTGCCAGAAACGTAGCAGAACACTATTTGGAGAACATATCATGTACGCGGTCATAGTCACAGGTGGAAAACAGTATCGGGTCTCGGAAGGCCAATTCTTTAAAGTGGAAAAGTTAAACGCTGCGGAGGGTGCATCTGTTGAGTTTGATCGAGTATTGATGGTGGCAAATGGCGAAGACATTAAAATTGGCGCGCCATATGTTGATGGTAGCAAGGTCAGTGCGACCGTAAGGGCGCATGGTCGTGATAAAAAAGTCACTATAATCAAATTCCGTCGACGTAAACATTCCCGTAAAAAACAAGGGCATCGGCAGCATTTTACAGAGATACAAATTACGGGTATTTCCGCCTGACACTGGGTTAAAAGTTCAGGGGTTTAAAGTTCAAGGGGTTAAAGTCAAGAATTTAAAGTTCAAGGTTTAAATTTCAGAACTTATATTTTCAAACATTTAATTTCGGGATTTTCATTTTAAGCCTTTAAATTTCAAATTTTTTATATTAACTCTTTTATATTAACTCTTTTATATTAACTCTTTTATATCAACTCTTTTATATCAACTCTTTTATATCAAAAATGGGAACTTTCAATGGCACATAAAAAAGCAGGTGGTAGTACTCGGAACGGTCGAGATTCGGTTTCCAAACGGCTAGGTATTAAGCGATATGGTGGGCAGATTGTACTCGCAGGTAATATTTTAGTTAGGCAACGCGGCACTAAATTTCACCCCGGTACAAATGTAGGGATAGGCAAAGACGACACGTTGTTTGCGACTGCGCAAGGCAAAGTGCTATTTGAAATTAAAGGCCCTAAAAGTCGTAAATTTGTAAGTGTAGTGACCGGGTAACACATTCATATTTTAGTGAATTGATATGTACTTTTTTTGTGAGAATGCTTTGTGAAAAAGCCCCGTCTAACGGGGCTTTTTATATTTGGGTGTTTAATTTTTTAGTGTTTAGTTTTTTGGTATCGAACAATGAAATTCGTCGATGAAGTAACAATAAAAGTTGAGTCTGGCGCGGGTGGTAACGGCATCGCTAGTTTTCGTCGTGAAAAATTTATCCCTTTTGGTGGTCCAAACGGTGGTGACGGCGGTGATGGTGGCAGTGTTTATCTGGTAGCGAGCAAAGATTTAAATACGCTGGTAGATTTTCGATATACCCGGCAATTCAATGCAAAAAAGGGCCAGCAAGGTATGGGTAGTTGTTGTACTGGCAAGGGCGGCGATGATTTATATATTAGCGTGCCGGTTGGTACCATCGTGTTTGATGCAGACACGGAGGAATTAATTGGTGATCTGGTTGAAGCTGAGCAAAAACTGCTGGTTGCCCAGGGTGGACAACACGGCATAGGCAATATCCATTTCAAAAGCAGTACCAATCGTGCGCCACGTCAATTTACTCATGGCGAGCCAGGCGATAAGCGCACTCTGCGAATGGAACTGATTGTGCTCGCCGATGTGGGCCTGCTTGGATTTCCCAATGCAGGCAAATCGACGTTTATACGTGCTGTTTCCGCTGCACGACCAAAAGTGGCGGACTACCCGTTTACCACATTGTACCCGAATTTGGGTGTGGTGAGCGTGGATAAATATCGTAGTTTTGTTGTTGCTGATATTCCTGGCGTAATTGAAGGCGCTGCTGAAGGCGTTGGCCTGGGCATTCAATTTTTAAAGCATTTATCCCGCACACTTTTATTGTTGCATATAGTTGATGTTTCCGGATTTCAGAGCGATCCGGTGGAAGAAATTAAAACAATAGAAAAAGAATTGCAAAAATTCAGTGATGATTTATCCCGCCGTGAGCGATGGCTGGTCCTGAATAAAATAGATTTATTACCTGAGTCGGAATATGCCAAACAATGCGATGATGTTATAGCTGAATTAAACTGGACCGGGCCCGTGTTTCGCATTTCGGCGTTAAATAAGCAAGGCACAAAAGAGTTGTGCTATAAAATAATGGATCAGATGGATGATTCAAAAAATCTTAGTGAAAAGTTAGACTAAATTGTTGATACCATATTGCTAATAACATAATGAAGCGAGAAAATATAAAAAAATTGAAGCGCTGGGTAATAAAACTCGGCAGCTCTTTGCTAACCGGTGAAAATGGTCTGAATAAGCAAGCTATCTCTCAAATTGTAGATCAGATTGTCGAGTTAAAACAGCAGGGTATCGAAGTCATTTTGGTTTCTTCCGGCGCTGTTGCTGATGGCATGATGCGATTAGGGTGGGCAACAAGGCCGCGTGCGCTTTATGAACTTCAAGCCGCAGCAGCGGTGGGGCAAATGGGTTTGGTGCAGGCCTATGAGTCCTGCTTTCAGCGCCACGGGATGCACACAGCACAGATATTATTAACCCATGATGATTTGTCGAATCGTAAACGTTATTTAAATGCCAGGAGTACCGTTCGTACCTTATTGGGCTTAGGTGTTGTACCTGTTATCAATGAAAATGACACCGTCTCTTTTGAAGAAATGCGCTTCGGCGACAATGATACGCTGGCGGCGTTAGTGGCCAATTTAATAGAGGCAGAGTTGCTCGTTATTTTGACAGATCAGGCGGGTTTGTTTGATAAAGACCCAAGAACAAACGATGACGCGCAACTTATTTCTGAATCCGTTGCGGGCAATCCTGATTTGGAAAGCATAGCAGGCGATACTCCTGGCAGGTTAGGTCGCGGGGGGATGCTCACAAAAATTAAGGCAGCGGCGTTAGCAGCACGTTCGGGAACGAGTACGGTCATTGCTGCGGGTGAAAATCAAGGTGTTTTAACTAAAATTTTTCAAGGCGAGCCAGTGGGTACGCTGTTGACTGCGAGTCAGGTATTAATGGCTGCGCGTAAACGTTGGCTCGCGGGCCATCTGCAAATACGCGGTAAGCTTATTGTCGACGCAGGTGCGGCAAAAGTATTACGCGAATCTGGGCGTAGTTTGTTACCAGTGGGTGTCACCTCGGTGGAAGGCCAATTTAATCGCGGTGAACTGGTGGTATGTGTTGACCAGCAGGGTATTGAAATAGCACGTGGACTGGTTAACTACAACGCAGAAGAAGCAAAGCAAGTGGTCGGGCAGTCCAGTGATAAAATCGAAGAGATATTAGGTTATGTTGATGAACCAGAATTGATTCATCGTGACAATCTAGTATTGGTCTGACTCGTAGTTGTTGTTATAAATACTTGGTATAAACCGTAGCCTGGATGCATCAGTATTGCGAGCCACAGGATGAATGTAGGCACTAGGGGCAAAGCAGGAGCAATTGCCGAGCATAGCGAAATTCGGGAGCTTTTATCAGGTTTAGCTACGCTTTTTTACTACGCACTCATCGCACGTACACGTGCGTTTAAGCGGCTTTTTTGTCTTGATGCTTTATTTTTGTGGGAAATACCTTTGTTCACCATTGTGTCCAAAATAGGTACCGCAGTTTGGTACGCTTTATTAGCGTCTTCTTGATTGCCAGTCGCAATTGCAGCGACGACCTTTTTAATTGACGTACGCATGATAGAGCGCAAACTTGCGTTATGTTGTCGACGTTTTTCGCTTTGGCGAGCACGTTTTTTTGCTTGGGTGGAATTAGCCAATATGAGCTCCTAAAATCTGTGCATAAAAGAGCGCGTACTATGCTGATTTTGGGCGAAAATGTCAATAAATAGCGGTATTGAATTGTTACCCCAACACATCAGTTGGATCGTCGCGAGGGCGACTAAGGTGCAGAAGATAAAGTATTTTTCCCTGATTTTAGGCGGTCGCGTAGTCACTCTCTTAAGGGTGAGCCTAAAATCAGGGAAAAATACTTTAGGTTCAGTGCATTAGGCGTCCGCAGCAGATTCAACTGATGTGTTAGGATTATCTCAATGAGACGGCTAAAGCGTGGATTGGCCTGAGACGCCTACGCACAATCAATCCGTTACCGCGCCCGCGAATTTAGCGTTTAAAGCTTAATACCATCGGTTGGCGTGCTATCAAATTGGCAGGGTAGGGCTTACATACTCAGGCTGAGATGGATTTGTAGACACAAATCGATGATATACCCGTAGCATGGGGTCTTTGGTATCGGGCGTTTCAAGCAAGTGGTCTATTACTTCGACCAGACGATCATTGAAATATGCGGAAGGGTAGCCCAAATCGTCGTACGCTTGTTGAAACAAGGGGTAATATTCAACATACACGGCGATTAGCTTATGGTTGTCAAGTGTCATTAATACTTCCAAGTATTTGACATATCGCTGGTAATTTTTGGGGTCGATATATTCGGCGCCAGCAGGGTCTCTTTCTCGCTAGAAACGGCCCGGAGGGCGATTTGCTCAAATTATTATCCTGTTTCTTTGCAAATTTTACTTTTTGTTGAAGGGTGGTGATAGGCTGTGTGGTAACTCTGAGCGAATAATGTATTCCGAATAATTAATCTAGCAGTTAGAGAGTAAATTATGACGCGTTAGTTTTAAGTATACCTTAACTAACTGTAACTAACACTACCCTAGCGTTGCATAAAATTTAACAAAATTTGATCATGCAGCTTGGTCGATAGCCTCTAAAAATTGCAACAACTCGACCGCTGCATTTGCAGACATAGATAAAGTTAATTTCCCTTGAGGGCGGATCAAGCGCCCTGCGCGCTGTATAATTCGTTTTCGTAACGTATCCAATTTCTCAAACGCCCATAATGCTGGCCGCTTCTCCA
>JAADIM010000108.1 GCA_013151345.1 Gammaproteobacteria bacterium | reverse complement strand
ACAGGCATGAATGTAACTAAAAGATTGCCATTGGCATATGATGGGCTATTTATAACGGAAATAACACCACCGAATTCTAAATGCAGGTCGTCCAGCTTTCTATTGAGCAAGATACGTTTGTTCAACCCGCTGCTAATGTATTTTGCGTCAGTTTCAAAGCTATCGCGAAATTTACCGACAGAGATGTAGGGTATGTAATTGCGGTTTTTACCAAATTCATAGATCAGGCCATAACCCTTATTATTTTCATTATATTTTTTATTAGTAGTAGAAACCGCGCGGCTAAGTTCGCGACAGTCAGGAGGCAAATTTAAGGGGTCAAGTGTTTGAGGTCGAGATGAGCTACACGTATAGTTTATATTGGTATTTTGCTCCTGATAGGTACTGTTTGTATGAAAGCTTTTGCCATTAATGACAAAGCTAAGCTTGCCAGCATGAGCAGCACAAGGCGCAAGTACTGCTGCGATCAGCAGAAAACCTGGAGTATATTTCACAATGACTTCCCCCTCATTCCATGAGATTTTAGCTATATTTTTGTGCCGTTATTATTATTACTACTATTACTATAGTTATTACTAGTATTATTATTTTCAACGTGATAAATCACGAGACGGAACTTATCATAACATTATGCTTATAAAATATTAAACATGTTTGTATCAATAAATTGTATGGGATAGCGTGTGGAAATTGGAGGGGTAGTTTTTTCTGTCAAATCATAGAGGTAGTAGGTGTTTTATCGATAGTCGCTTAGTTGCGGGAACAACTGATGTTGCCTAAAAATAAAATTTCATTTATTTATAGGGCGGGTTTATGCATGTATTTATGTCAGCAGTAAATTTGCATAGTCAGGGTCGTGTAGTGTGTGGGCTGCACCCTATGTTTTATTAAATATTTTACCAAACTTATTATTATGGTATGTCTTTCGCGGCGTCGAGATGGTCAGGGAGTTTGCTTTTATCGTATCTTTCTTGTGAGCGAATAAATTCGGTTTTAAGTGCTTCATATAATGCGTGCTTGTATTCGCGTGTCAGAGATCGTTCTAGTCTTTTTGAAACCAATCGATGATCTGCGATAGCATCTTTGCTGCCTTGATCGGCCGCGAGTTTAAGCCATTTTAAGGCGGTTGCCCGGTCGCGCGTCACCCCTTTTCCAATTTCGTACATCCAACCAAGAAAGTTTTGTGCCCTGGCATAACCGTTGCCGGCAGCTTTACGATACCATTTTACTGCTTTTGAATAATCAGGCTTTACTTCAATACCAAATTCATACATATATGCAATATTAAATTGTGACTGCTGGTGTCCATCATTTGCTAATTGCAGCCACATTTTTTTTGCTTGCGAGTAGTCTCCCTCATGATAGGCCTTAGAGGCTTCTGCAAATTTGTCGGCCCATACAACACTGGAGGTCAATGCAAAAAGGAAGAACGAGATTAAAGTTTGAAACAATAATTTTTTAGCCATTTTAAAGCACTCCTCAGATATCCAATAATTATCCTAAATTAATCAGTAGAATCTACTGCGGGTGGCTAATGCACTGAATCTAACGTTTTTTTTCATTTTTTAAGGCGATCACGTAGTCATTCTACGGGTGAGTCTTAAAAAATGAAAAAAAACGTTATCTTCAGCACCTTAGACACCCTCCCTTAGACACCCTCGCTACAATTCGCCTACAGGGAAGTAGGCGAGGGGCGTGAGCAGGAGCGGAAGCTTCAACTGATTAATTTAGGATTATTGTTTGGAAATTGGCTTCTGTTTTATTTGTCGGCCAGCGTTTTCAAAACGTGAGTGTTTTATTTATTAGCAAATTAGTTTAAATTCGTTCTAAAACAATGAAATAGATAGTCTAAACTTAATAAATACCGTTATATTGATAATAGATTGCCCTTGTAAGTCGGGAAAGCTGCGGTTACTGGCGTTAATGTGGGGATTTTTGAGTGTGGTCGATATATGTTGTGATAACGGCGATTTAACAGACACAATGCGACTGAAAATTAGGAACTGTGATGAATAATATAACAATATTTTCTGATATAAATGAAATCAGCCAGGCTGTCGCAAAAAAATGGGCAGTTTTATCTGAGCAGGCGATTAGTGATCATGGTGGATTTCATGTTGCATTGTCCGGCGGTTCGACGCCAGCCCATTTGTACAACTATCTGGCAACATCGGCGTATAAGCAGCGTATTAATTGGGATAAAACCTATATTTACTTTGGCGATGAGCGATCTGTGTCACCAGATCATAAAGAGAGTAACTTTAAAATGGCCAGTGATACGCTGCTGGATAAAGTGGATATACCCGTTTCTCAAATATACCGCATGAAGGCCGAAGTGGCAGAAATTGAAGAAAGCGCAGTCGAATATGCTGCTTTATTAAAGGACAAACTTCCGATGTCGGAGAATGGAGAATCGCAGTTTGATCTGGTTTTATTGGGTATGGGGGACGATGGACACACCGCTTCTCTGTTTCCAGGTACACAAATTCTTCAGGAAAAAAGTGAACTGGTTCGCGCCGTTTTTGTTGAAAAAATGAAAACATGGCGGATGAGTATAACGTTTCGAGCAATTAACAATGCCCGCAATATTGCTGTACTTGTTACGGGCGAAAATAAAAAGAAGGTATTATCGAAAGTACTAGAAACGGGTGTAGCAAATCCCCTTTATCCAATTATGATGATTCAGCCAAGTGGTCATATAGAATGGTATATCGATGCAGCCGCAGCAAGTGGTGTGTGATAAGGCGGTTGATTTCAGTTACTGAAATCTGTTGCTAAAATTTTATACTTAGTAAAAAAGAGAGACATATAAATGAGAGTGTTAGCGGGGGATATCGGTGGTACCAAAACTTTGTGTCAGGTGGCGGACGTCTTTCCCAATAGTTATAAGGTGTTATTTGAAAAAAAATATGAAAGTAAATCGTATGAAGATTTTTTGCCGTTAGTCAAAGAGTTTCTCAAAGAAGCCGCTTCCCAGGCGGATATGATATTAAACGGTGCCTGTCTGGGTGTTGCCGGTCCGGTCACTGAAAATTTTGCGCGTACTACAAATTTACCCTGGATACTGGATGGTGCACAGCTTTCAAAAGAATTGGGTATACCCCATGTACGCTTGATTAACGATTTTCAGGCTGTTGGTTATGGGCTTGAAATATTACGCGCTGAAGATTTTGTCGTGTTACAAGACGGGGTGGCGGAATTGCATGGGCCACGTGTCATATTGGGTGCGGGTACTGGCTTGGGAGAAGGTGTGATGTACTGGAACCAGGACCACTACGATATTCTGCCCTCGGAAGGGGGGCATAGTGATTTTGCACCGACTAATCCTGCACAAGTAGAATTATATCAATTCTTGAAAAATAAATTACCCAGAGTGAGTAACGAAGACGTGATATCTGGAAAAGGTTTGGCAAATATATTTTCTTACCTTCGTTCACTTGACGAGTCGCAGGTAACACGCGAATTTGATATAGCATTAAATGATGGTGATATTGCATCGGTGGTAAGTCGATTTGCTTTACAGAAAAAAAATCCGTTGGCGTTGCAAGCGCTTGATATGTTTTGTCAGATTTATGGTGCTCAAGCGGGGAACCTGGCGTTAACCTGTTTGGCAACAGGGGGGGTCTATATTGCCGGAGGTATTGCTGCTAAAAATATAGGAAGACTGAAAGAAGGTGGTTTTATGTCTGCGTTTGCGGATAAAGGAAAAATGTCGGTTCTGATGAATAAAATTCCTGTTAAAGTTGTGGTAAATGAAAATGTTGGCCTGATGGGCTCAGCTTTGGCTGCTACTCGTCTGAAAAATTAGGATACGATTTCACCGCAAACGACTGTATTCACGTAATCGTTTGCAGTGAATATTAATCTTCCGGTTCGATCGAATGGCGCCAGAACTGATCTGCGTGATCAAACAAACGTTGAGTTTCTTTCGGTCCCCAGGTGCCTGCCGGGTAAGTGTGAATAAAATCGCGTTCGGTTGCCCACATTCTGAGAACAGGATCAACTACGCGCCATGCCCACTCAACTTCATCGTAACGTAAAAACAAACTGTGATCGTTTTCAACGACGTCTAATAACAGCCCCTCATAAGCATCATACAGGGTGTCGCCTTCTTTGTTGAAACTGGCGTCCAGACTTGATGTACGTGTGCGCATCTCCAATCCGGATTCTTTTACCTGCATTTCGATACGTACACACTCGTTAGGTTGTATCCCAAGTAATAACCAGTCTGGTTTTAATCGTTCTACCTGGGTGTTTCTGAATAAGAGTTGAGGGGGGTGTTTGAAGCGAATAGAAATGGCTGACCTGCTTTCGGCCATTCTTTTACCTGTACGAAGATAAATGGGAACACCGCGCCAACGCCAGTTATCTATGTAGAGCTTTATTGCTGCGTAAGTTTCGGTAACGCTATCTTCATCGACGCCGTCAGCGTCCAGATAGCCAGGTACCTTTTCTCCGTGAATTATGCCGCTCGCATATTGTGCGCGAAATGCATGTGCATGAACCGCATTTTGTGGGATAGGGCGTATGGATTTTAAAACCTTCACTTTTTCATCGCGTAATGATTCCGCGTCCATTGAAGCGGGTGGCTCCATAGCAACCAACGTCAGCAATTGTAATAAATGGCTTTGTATCATGTCACGTAATGCGCCAGCGCTATCAAAATAATCAGCGCGGCCTTCAATGCCGACGGTTTCGGAATGTGTGATTTGTATATGATCAATGTAATTCCGGTTCCATAACGGTTCCATCATGACATTTGCAAAACGGAACACAAGTACATTTTGTACTGTGCCTTTGCCCAGATAATGGTCTATTCGAAAAACTTGCTCTTCGCGAAGATGCTTCATCATATTTTGTTGGAGCATTTGCGCACTTTCTCGATCATAACCAAATGGTTTTTCAACGACGATACGCCGCCAACCATGCTCCTCAATCAACAGGTTGGCGTTGGCCAGGTTTTTTATCACCTGCGTGTATTCGGCTGGCCTGATTGACATGTAGAAAATTACATTTTTTGGAAATTCTTCTGAGTTTTCTATTTTATCACTTAGTGCTTTAAATGAGTCTTTGTCGTCCAAATTACCCTGAAAAAAATGTAAGCGATGAACTAAGCGTGAGAATATCTCTTCATTAAACCCATCTCGTACCTGTGGCGTTAGTACCTCCTTAACAAAATCGCGCCATTGTTCATCGCCCCAGTCTCGTCGACCGAAACCGATTATTTTCATTTCGTCGGGCAGTCTATTTGCCGCTTCAAGGTGATATAAGGCGGGTAACAATTTACGTTTTGATAAATTGCCCGTTGAGCCAAAAATGACAAAGGTACAGGGATCTAACATAGGTACTTAATCTCGTTTTATTTTGATTTTTGAATGGCGTGTCCACCAAATGCATTTCGCATCATGGATAATAATCGATTCGTATAACCTTCTTTATCCTGGCTGGTAAATCGCATTAGCAGTGCGAGCGTCATAACAGGGGACGCTACGCCTTGGTCGATCGCTTCGATGGCTGTCCAGCGGCCTTCGCCTGAGTCGGAGACATACGGCGCGATATCTTCAAGGTTTTGATCAGTTTTTAAGGATTCCGCAGTCAGGTCCAGTAACCAGCTACGAACGACTGAGCCATGACGCCATATTTCGGCGAGTTCAGCCAAGTCTACATCGAATTCTTTTTTGCCGCGTATCAGCGCGAAGCCTTCTGCAAAGGCTTGCATCATACCGTATTCAATACCGTTGTGGACCATCTTAGTGAAGTGGCCGGCACCCACTGGCCCTACATGCGCCCAACCTGCTTGTGCGCCAGGCGCAAGCACTTTTAGGACAGGTTCCAAAATTGAAACAGCCTCTTTGTCACCGCCGACCATCATGCAATAGCCGTTGTCCAGACCCCACACGCCACCGGAGGTACCGACATCTATGTAGCGAATACCCTGCTCAGCTAGAAAACTGCCTCGACGTTGCGTATCGTGGTAATTTGAATTACCGCCATCGACAATCACATCACCTTTATCCAGTAACGGGATGACATCATTAATCATATTTTCTGTAGGGTTACCGTCAGGTAACATAATCCATACCACTTTTGGTGAGCTTGCTTCAGGTGAGCGTAATTGTTGAATAGCATCTACAACGCTTTCTGATCCGATCATGCCTTCTTCTTTTGACAGTGTATTTATAATGTCTTTAGAACGGTTATAGCCGACAACCTCTATTCCGCCTCGACACAGACGCCGTGCCATATTGCCACCCATTTTACCCAACCCGATAATTGCTAATCTCATTAGAGTTTCCCTTATATTTCTATTAATTTACTAACTTGTTTACTAAAGAATAGTTCAGTTTTGGCGATAAGAATGGTTCCAGTGGAGAGATTATCGGAATATTTATTTAGAACATGAGATATGTTATTAAATTTTCAGGTTATTTTCATATTCTTATGTTTTACTACCATGAAATCATTATAAAGTTGGTTGAAAGTAATACAAGTGTATCTTGATGCGTATTTCTGCTGGAAGTTTTTTACTATTTTACTAGTAGTTTCGTGTAAGTGTGATCTTAAATACACACAAAAATTATTACGCTTAATTAATAAATAGGAGACGGATTAAATGAACATGCAGCAGGTCCGTGATAAGGCCCGTACTTATGGCATTAAAGTCGGAAAATCAAAAAAAGTGGAATTAATAAAAACGATTCAGAACGTTGAAGGAAATATAGCGTG
>JAADIM010000025.1 GCA_013151345.1 Gammaproteobacteria bacterium | reverse complement strand
TTATAGGTGCTGACTTTATCTGAAGCCCAAAGGGAAATATTTTCAAAAATAAAACAGGCAACACAAATCGAAAAGGTTACCTTAGCTGGGTTAGCTAATCGATTTTTAGCTAAAGATGTCAGTGCCTTGGTGAGTAATCCTGCTTTTGATAATTCGGCGATGGATGGTTACGCCCTTCGTTCTGCTGATGCTGTGGTGGCTAACACTATTTTACCTCTCAAAGGTGAAGCTAGTTGTGGCATGGAGCCTGGCAATCTAGCCCCTGGTACTACAATGCGGATTTTCACTGGTGCGCCCTTACCGGCAGGCGCAGACGCAGTAGAAATACAAGAAAACATACGCACTGATCACGATAACATTTGTTTCCCGGAGTCAATTACGATAAATCAGAATATCCGCCGCAAAGGTGAAGATTTTGAAGAAGGCCAGCTCCTTTATGAAAAAGGCCGACAATTATTGCCAATGGATTCAGGGTTAATTGCATCGGCGGGCATTGCGCAGTTGCCAGTGTTTAAAAAGCCCCGGGTTTTGGTAATTGCCACGGGTAATGAACTTATTACACCGGGTAAACCATTGAAACCAGGTCAGATATATGAATCAAATAAACTAACGACACTTTTGCAATTAAACGCGCTGGGTGCAGAGGCAGTTGATGGGGGCACTGTAGATGACAATCCGCAAGCGTTGCGTGAACAGTTAGCTGAGTCAACGCGGTTTGATTTTATTATAACCAGTGGTGGCGCTTCTGTCGGTGATCATGATCTTGTTAAACAAGTTTTTGCTGAACTCGGCACTATTGATCTATGGCGTGTGAAAATTAAACCAGGTAAACCGGTCGCGTTTGGACTTGTTGGCGATAAAACACATTTTTTTGCACTACCTGGAAACCCGGTTTCCAGTTTAGTGACGTTCAAGTTGTTTGTGGAGCCTGCACTGTACCATTGGCACCATTCACGTTATTTGCAATTGGAATTAAATGCAATTGCCAGCAATAGTTTTAATCGACAAGCCGGCCGCATGGAATTTTTACGCACACGGTTGTTTACCGAACATGGCATACTTAAGGCTGAAGTCTTATCAGGCCAAGGGTCTCATATGTTGGGCACTATTCGTCATACCAATGGACTAGTCCGAGTCAAAGAAGATAGCATTGGTTTTAAGTTGGGAGAGACAGTCTCTGTGATACCGTTGCATTTTGCATTACCGTTTGCAAAACCTTTTGTAAAACTTATTGTAAAATAAGCAACCTCGGATACGGATGTTGAAATATGGATGGTACGTTATTATTCAAAAATAAAAACATTTCCTGGTGGGGAAAGGTTTTTGGTGGCGCCGCCGGCTATATACTGGGTGGGCCATTAGGTGGGTTGGTTGGTGTGGCACTTGGGCACAATATTGAAAAAGGTGTAGATGTGGTACGTCGCCATATTGCACCGGGATTTGGGCAGGGGGAGCAAGCACGGATACAGGCTGCTTTTTTTACTGCGGCTTTTTCTGTAATGGGGCATTTGGCTCGCTCAGATGGCTCGATCACACCACGGGAAATTTCCATGGCCAAAAAAGTAATGGCCCAAATGAAACTCAACGAGGAACAAAAAAAAGCTGCTGGCAGATTATTTAATGAAGGAAAGCGAATAGACTTTCCCTTTTATACGGTTTTGTCCCAGTTTAGAAATGAATGCCAACGTCGGCGTAGTTTTATGCGCACTTTTTTAGAAATTCAACTACACACGGCGTTTGCAGACGGTGCGCTTAATTTTCAGGAGAAAAAGTTACTAATGGGAATGGCGGATTGTTTTGGGTTTTCCAAAAAAGAATTCGAGCAGTTGTCTGTATTGATACGCAGTCAACACGGAATTGAAGAAATCGAAACAAATATACCGGAGAGAAAGCCTAGACAACACAAGGATGCCTATGCCGTATTAGGCGTTACGTCGAATGAAAGCTATGCAGAGATTAAAAAAGCTTATCGACGATTAATTAGTTTGCATCACCCGGACAAACTTGCCGCGAAAGGATTGCCTGAAGATATGATAAAATTAGCAACCGAAAAGTTACAGGAAATTAAGTCTGCGTATGATCAAATCAAGACGGCAAGGGGGTACTAGTTTAATCGTTTCTAACCACTGAAACGGGTTATACCCAATATTCACCAGATGAGGCTACAATGACCACAATAATTCCTAGGTTGAGATTAATGGCGATCAAGCGTCTAATCTGCTTTAGTCGTCGGCCAGCTTCTTCTAGTTGATTGTCCGCGAGGGCAAGTTTTAATCTACGGTAGGGAGCAAAGTATAAATGCATGAACAATAAAATCATCAAGCTGCCGACTACCAGCATGATATGAATATGTCTTCCAGAAGACCCTATGCCGCCAAAGACATTAAATACCATCCAAAATCCGGTCGCTGGTAGTAAAATAATTGCAGCCCATACCCACATAAAAAAACGCGATAAGGTCTGAGACCATAAGGCCAACAATAAGGGTGGATCTAGTAAAGATGCTGCTGCTGGTCTCAATGCCATGTAAGCGAAAAACATACCGCCTACCCAAATAAGTGCTGACATAATATGAATTGTGATTGCGAGAGACATACTATTTTTTTCCCTGTCTGGATTATTTAACTTATGCTGTTCTGTATTTAACGTTGTCCTGTATTTAACTTAAGCTGCTCCACACCGAATTTTACGCTAGGCGCAAATTTTTTCAACCAGCTATTCACACGGTTAACTAATGATTTTTCCAGGCCAGTAAAAAAATGGTCCGCCCCTAATATATTAGTTTGTCTGTAGCGAAGATTATTGACTTTTCGTGCCACAAGTTGGCGGGTGCTCGCAGAATTTTTTACACTTTCCAGATCCAGGCTTCCAAAAAGATCCAAAAAGGGGATTTTAATTTTAGCAATCGAATAGGATGGATTGAATTCTGGGTGCTGATTGTGAACGCCCAACCCAATCCCCACAAATGCCTTGACTACAGATGAACTGCTTGATTCGGAAGCTAAATAACTTGCGCCCATCGTTGCTCCCAAGCCGTGCCCGATAATGGCGACATTGTATATGCCTTTTGAATGAAAAAATTCGATTGCGGCGGTGATTCGTTGCGGGACTTCTTTGGTCAATGGAATATAATTCTCCACTGACGCATCATTTGCCAAAACGGGCATCTGCAATGATAACGTTGCCCATCCGGATTGAGGTAAATTTTTTCGTAATGGTGAGATTACTGTTGACCAGTCAGGGTGACCGGCCATGCCGTGCAATAATATGATGCCCCCACGGGCTTTCGAGCTATTTGCTTCCAAATAAATGGAGAGGAATTGCTGTTCTCCTGTATTTAGCCATACGACATTGCCGCTTACATTGTTTTTTGCCAATTGCGCTGCTATTCGTTTTTCTACTACAAAATTCGAAGCAAAGGTGTTTTGGCAGAATAACAGAAAAATTAGTGCGCAAATGGTGGGCTTTAAGCAATTCGCGGTCGGCAGGTGCTTGTTTTTTATTGAAAATTTTATCATGCTTGTCAATTGTTCTTATAAAAATTAAGGAATAATGGTTGATATACATTGTTTCGGCTAGTTTATTAGCATAGTTGAATTATATTAAGAGCTGAAAAAAGACACTTAATCATGTAAAGTGCGCCCCTGGATTTTGTTTTTTCATTAGACTTTAGATATTAGAAGTGAGGCGGGAAACGTATGCCAGATTATAAAATTGCGCCATCTATTCTTTCTGCAGATTTTGCCAGATTGGGCGAAGAAGTTGTTAATGTGTTGAATGCCGGTGCTGATATCGTGCATTTTGATGTGATGGATAACCATTATGTGCCAAATTTAACAATTGGTCCGTTGGTTTGTGACGCTTTACGCAGCCATGGGGTCACTGCTGATATTGATGTCCATTTGATGGTCAAACCAGTGGACAGAATTATCCCGGATTTTGCCAAGGCAGGGGCGACCTACATTACGTTTCATCCTGAAGCATCTGAACATATTGATCGGTCCTTACAGTTGGTGCGTGAGTCTGGTTGCAAATCCGGCCTGGTATTTAATCCTGCGACATCCCTGGATTATTTAAAACATGTAATGGATAAGGTCGATATGATTTTGTTGATGTCAGTCAACCCTGGATTTGGTGGTCAAAGCTTTATTCCCAGTACGCTGAATAAACTAAAAGAGGCCCGAAAACTGATTGATGACAGCGGCCTGGATATCCGACTCGAAGTCGATGGCGGCGTAAAAACTGATAACATTCGCCAAATCGCGGCGGCAGGCGCCGATACATTTGTTGCCGGCTCTGCCATTTTTAATACAGAAGACTACAAGGCGACCATCGACGCGATGCGTTCAGAACTCGCTCAAGCTAGATAAATTATAGGTCGTGTTTTGGGACATAAGTTTTGGAACATAAAATGTGCCCTGCAACCTTAAATTATTACTCATGACTGTCAATAAACCCGATTTAATCCTTATCGATCTCGACGGTACGCTGGTTGACAGCGTGCCGGATCTGGCTTTTTGTGTGGACACCATGATGCAAGAGATGGGTATGCCTGCACATGGTGAAAACAAGGTTCGCGAATGGGTAGGTAATGGCGTGGAGCGACTTGTGAAGCGTGCCCTCGTTGGGCGGCTGGAAGGTGAGCCTGCTGCTGAGTTGTTTGACAAGGCCTATCCGATATTTCTGACTCTATACCGGGACAATAACAGTAAACGCAGTTGCGTATATCCAGGTGTTATGGGTGGGCTCGACTGGTTAACGCAACAAGGATACAAGCTGGGTTGTGTAACCAACAAGGCAGAGCAATTTACGTTGCCGTTGCTTAATAACCTGGGACTTGATCATTATTTCAGTCTTGTCATTAGTGGTGACACCTTGCCCAGAAAAAAACCTGATCCCATGCCATTATTGCACGCTGCAGCGTTTTTCTCTGTGTTGCCTGAAAAATCGATGTTACTGGGCGACTCCATTAGTGATGTGAAGGCGGCCCGGGCGGCAGGGTTTAACGTGGTTTGTGTCAGTTATGGCTATAATCATGGAAACGATATTCGGGATGCGAGTCCGGATGCAGTGATTGATTCATTTGAGGCATTATCAGACTTGCTCAACTAGAAAATAATCACTATTATAAACATTGGTATTTTTT
>JAADIM010000008.1 GCA_013151345.1 Gammaproteobacteria bacterium | reverse complement strand
TATGCCAGTGAATACTTTGTTACCCATCATTCGCGAGATCATCGAAACACAACCTTCGGGTATAAGTGAGTACGATTTGATGGTTAAGCTGCAAAAAAACGAGGCGATGATTTTTAACGATATCGATCCAGGTTTGGTTCTTTTTCGCAAGCATTTTCTGATAATGCATACGTTATATCAGATGCAAACAGTATTTTTTAACGAGGGCTGGTATTTATCTATCTCGCCACTTGCGATCTGCTTGGAGCCGTTACAGGAGTCAGGCCTAACAGACCTGCCAGCAGAGCGCGCTGAATCTAAAATACGTGACTATTATTTGGACTGGAATAACTTTGAGGTGACAGAGGGGGCTGATGTAGATAAATTATTGGCTGGTTTTTGGGAACATTTTTTGGCTGTTGATAAGCGGATGGAGGCGCTGCAAACATTGGAATTGCCAGCAGATGCCGTATTGTCTACGGTGAAGCACACTTATCGTAGACTGGCGCGAGAATATCATCCCGATAAAGGTGGAGATGCGGCACGATTTCGGGAAATACGCGAAGCTTATGAGACGCTGTTGCGTAGTGGGTTAAAATAAGCAGTGGGCATAGAATAAGGGGTTTTTGTGCAAGACTGGTCGGTTTATATTGTTCGCTGTAATGATAATACCCTATATACCGGTATTGCCAAAGGTGTTGAGCGGCGGGTTGATGAACATAATCAGAATGATTCTTTAGCGTCGAAATATACACGTACCCGGCGTCCGGTCAAGCTTGTTTATAAGGAAGTAATGACATCGCGATCAGCGGCCAGTAAGCGCGAATTCGAAATTAAGCAGTTGAATAAAACTGAAAAAGAATATCTTGTTGCCGATACTAAGGGGTGAATATGGGATTTGCTGGAAACTAGATTAGTTAAAAAAATCAATTTAGCGTAAATTATTTTATATATTAGTTAGTTAGAATCGGTTTTTGCTGGGCTAACTGCTGCTGTAATGTGGATTTTCTAATCGTATTTCAGGTAGAATAGAATCGGATTGTATTAATATCAAGGTTGTTTCTCGAGTTTTCTCCTGTAAATTACCTCGTCAAGTTATGCAATTGAACAATTATTTTAATATTTTGAGGTATTTATATGGCTACAGGTACTGTTAAGTGGTTTAACGACTCGAAGGGGTTTGGGTTTATCACACCGGAAGATGGATCGAAAGATGTATTCGTACATTTTTCTGCAATTGCGAGCGATGGTTTTCGGTCTTTGGCTGAAGGTCAGTCGGTAACCTTTGAAGTTGAAGATGGTCCTAAAGGGCCACAAGCAACGCAGGTTACCGTATAAAGCTAATTTAATTATTACAAATTTAGCTTTAATAAAACCCCCGTGGGCTTGCTCCGGGGGTTTTTTGTGGCTAATTATTTGTTACTAATAATCGGGTTTGTAAGAATATGATACTATCCGAGGATTACGATCAATATTTTTCTAGTCTAGGAAAGATTAACGTAGAGATTCTTGAAAAATCTCCCGCAAAATTAAGGAATTAAAGCTATATGACTGATGGCGAAAACACCCGGCCTAGTAACTTTATACGGCACATCATTGATGAAGATCTGGTAACAGGTAAAAATGATGGTTGTGTAGCGACGCGTTTCCCACCAGAGCCAAATGGTTATTTACATATAGGCCACGCCAAATCCATCGCACTTAACTTTGGAATCGCAAATGATTATAACGGAACTTGTAATCTCCGGTTCGATGATACAAATCCACATAAAGAAAATAAAGAATTTGTCAACGCGATAATGAATGATGTGCATTGGCTGGGGTTTGATTGGCAAGACCGATTGTATTTTGCATCAGATTATTTTAAGCAATTATATGACTATGCCGTTCAGCTTATCAAAAAGAATAAGGCCTATGTGTGTGATCTGAATGCTGAACAAATACGTGCCTACAGGGGTACGCTAACAGAACCTGGCAAGGACAGCCCTTATCGCGAACGCACTGTGGATGAAAATCTTGAGTTGTTTGCACGGATGCGTGCCGGTGAATTCCAGGATGGAGCATGTGTGTTACGCGCCAAAATTGATATGACTTCGCCAAATATTAATTTACGTGATCCAGCTATTTATCGTATTCGCCATGGTGTTGTGCATCACCAGACCGGCGAAGCATGGTGTATTTACCCAATGTATGATTATACACATTGTATATCCGATTCGATTGAGGGCATCACTCATTCTTTATGTACATTGGAATTTGAGGATCACCGGCCATTATATAATTGGTTCCTGGAGGAACTAGAGGTAAGTTGTCATCCGCAGCAAATCGAATTTTCCAGGTTAAACTTGGAATATGCAGTTACCAGTAAGCGTAAGTTGACTGAGCTGGTTGATGAGGGATTGGTAGCAGGTTGGGACGACCCGCGCATGCCAACTATTGCAGGCTTAAGACGACGCGGTTATACGCCTAGGGCGCTTCGAAATTTTTGCCAACGGATTGGCGTAACCAAGGTAGACAATATTGTAGAAATGGCGGTACTTGAAGATTGTATTCGGACTGATTTGAACGAGACAGCAGCTCGGCGAATGGCCGTATTGCATCCCTTGAAAGTCATAATAACGAACTATTCAGAAAGTGATGTTGAAGAGTTACCGGCCGCTAATCATCCGCAAGATGAGGTTATGGGAACGCGTGTTATTCAATTAAGTAATGAAATTTATATCGATCAGCATGATTTTGCCGAAGTACCACCAAAAAAATTCAAAAGGCTGACAGTGGGTGGTGAAGTACGTTTGCGTAATGCGTATGTTATCCGCTGTGATAATGTCATAAAGGACGCGCATGGTAATATCATTGAATTACATTGTAGTTATGACGCAGATACACTTGGAAAGAACCCGGAGGATCGAAAAGTAAAAGGGGTGATTCATTGGGTCTCAGCAAAACACGCACTGCAAGCAGAAATTCGCTTGTATGACCGCTTGTTTAAACATCCCACTCCTGATGCATCTGATGCAACGAAAGACGGAAGTGATTATAAAGATCTTATCAATTCTGACTCTCTGCGCACACTCGCACATTGTTATATAGAGCCGAGTCTGGCTGAAGCACAGGCAGGAGAACAGTTTCAGTTTGAACGTGAAGGTTATTTTTGTCTGGACTCTATGCACTTGCCAGGCAATGTGCCCGTTTTTAACAGGGTTGTTACATTGCGTGATACCTGGGCTAAAATTGAACGGAAACAATAGAAGTATACGAAATAGTGGTTAATTATTTTAGTCACAAACAGGTTTACAAAATGTGTTAGAAACGGCATAAAAGGAAGGCCTATATAATGTCCGATACGGTGGTTTGCTGGAAATGTGGTGAGTCTCTATCATCCTTATTAACACCGTTTAATAGGCATGATGAGTGTCCCGCGTGTAAATTAGATGTTCACGTCTGCCGAATGTGCAAATTTTATGATGCACGCAGTAATAACAGCTGTCGGGAACCCGTAGCAGAAGATGTAAGTAATAAGGAACGATCAAATTTTTGTGATTATTTTAAAGCGCAGCCTGCCGTTTATGATAAAGAAAGAGACTCAGCTGCGCAAAAAGCCCGTGCAGAATTAGAAATGTTATTTGGCAGCGATCAGAAAGATAATGATTCGTCTGGTTTGTCTGACACTGACAAGGCGAAAATCAAGCTTGATCAATTGTTTGGTACTGATGATAAAGACTAAGGACAAATATAGTAAATTCGGAGATAGGTAACTAGTAAATGTAGTACAGTTTTATATTGCGCTATTATTATTTGGGTGAATATTTTATGGGTAAATATATTGTTATTACTGCAGTAGGTCAAGATAGACCTGGGATCGTCAATGATCTATCGAAAACTATCTTAGATTGTGGCGGCAATATTACAGAAAGCCGTATGACGGTATTAGGAGGGGAATTTGCATTATTAATGTTAGTTGGAAGCAGTGATATTGTAATTGAGGCATTGGAAAATGAACTTCGTGCCTTACAGGAAAAATATGGCTTGGCTATATTGTTTAAACGAACAGAATTGAAAGCACCTATAGCGTCACGTGTGCCATATAACATAACCGTGATTTCGATGGATCATCCTGGCATTGTTCACGATGTCGCGGCATATTTGTCAGCACGTAATATAAATATCGAGGAAATGGACACCAGCAGTTATTCAGCCGCGCATACAGGCACAAAAATGTTTTCTCTGCAAATGAGTATAAGTGTTCCGTCTGACATTTCCATCGCAAAATTGCGAGAAGAATTTATTGGTTTTTGTAATGACTTGAATCTTGATGCTACTATGACGGCGGTTTAAATTACGAGTATTATTAATTACGCGCACCACTAAGCATGTCCTGGTTTAAAAGTACTTCAAAGTAAATGCTCCCATGGGTGCAAACTAATTATTCTCGATGAGGCACAATAAGGATAGGGCAGGTTGTTTTTTTTAAGACGCCTTCACTTATACTGCCTAATAAAGCGCGAGTCAGCCCGCTATAGCCATGTGATCCCATTACGATCAAATCCACATTTATTTTATCTGCTTCATGAAGTATAGAATCGACTATGTCGCCTTGCATAATCAGGGCCTTAGATTTAACGCCTCGTTTCGTTAACGCATGCGCCATTTCATGCAGCTGTGCATGTTCTTTGTGTAGTATCTCAGACAATTCTTCGCGTTCACGTTGATTAATTGTTTTAAGGCCGATGTAGTCCGGATTTGCAGGAGCGACATAGAGCAAATATATCTCGGTATTGGTATCATGCGCCAAAGTAATGGCCTGATTTAATGCTTCTTTTGCCGTGTCAGAGAAATCGATCGTAACAAGTATTTTTTTCAAAATTTACAATCCTCGTGCAAAATGTTGATTTTTTAATTAGAAAGGTTCTTTATTTTCAATAATGTAGGTTTAATTAGATAACTTGAGGTTTAACCAGTTGTTCACTTCAATGTTCGCTTTATCCAGTTGTTCGTTGCTCATTTTTTTCTTAATACGTTGCAAGCCGATTTTTGATTGTGACTCACCGTTACTCGCTGCTATTGTATACCATTTAAATGCCTCTATGAAATTATTGCTGAAATCAGAGGTGTTTTCATAGACATAGCCAAGATTATATTGAGCATATGGATGGTTATTCTTGGCTGCTTTTTGCCACCATCGTATTGCTTCATTAACGTTCTTTTTTACGCCTCGCCCACGTTCATAAATAACACCAAGATTAAACTGAGCCGGGGGATAACCATTTTTTGCCGCCGCTGTGTACCATTTTATTGCTTTAGATTGATCACTAAATTCATCAGTATGAAAAGCGTATTCATCTGCAAGAAGCGATTGGGCGAGTATATGGCCATTTTTAGCCGCTTTCTCTATCAGTTCAATTCCTTTGATATGGTTTTTGCTAGTACCAATTCCGCCATGGTAGAGAATACCCAAATTATATTGAGCAGCTGCATAGTTATTATTTGAAGCGGCTAACCACCACTTTATTGTCTGTTTATAGTTTTTCTTTACACCTTTGCCTTCTGCGTACAATGCGCCTAATCTAAATTGTGCTTTAGCGTCACCTCTTTTAGCCAGAGACTTAAGATTATTGACCAGCGCTGCAATATTTTCTTCTTTTTCAAATAGGTCTTTCGACAGGGTTGCCCTTGTAGGGCTAGCCATAGCGGGGTTGCATAACGGACTGAGGCTCATTGTATTAAGTATTACTGCCACTACGATTATGTTAACGCGTAATTTAGGTATTGATGCTAATGTTGCTGGTACTTTATAGAATATAAAATAGAACATGAATTCCTCTCTACGCATAAATATTTACACGAGTAGAACCGCATAGATTGTTTCTTTGAGATTGTTTGTAGGACTATCTATAAAACTACTTATAAATTTACTTATAGAACTACTTATTAGTAACTAAAGGAAGAAAAAAATTGGAGGAGGATGATGTAGTGTTAGGTCTGGTTCCTTAAAGAACGAAGTAGAGTAGAAATAGGGTGGTGGCATAGATTTGCCGGTTAAATTAATCAAAGTAGACAACGCAGAAAAGCTATGAGCGCAACTGCTGCAGCATTCGCTATCACAAACCGTATCGTGATTTATATGGTCTGATTTATTAATATCAGCCATTATGATCTGTTGTGTGTTTAGTTTGACATCTTTTGAAAGAGAAAAATCTGAATATGAGGAACCTGGATAAGTGTCCGAAGAGAAAGTGCCGATACGTGAGGTGTTTTGATGATGGGCGCAGTCATCACTATTTTGTTCATTGTTATTTTTGTGCGCAGAGGCGTTCTGACACGCCAAGCCTGAACGCATAGGCAGCAGGACGAGTGAAGTAATTATAAAAAGGACAAAAAAATTTGTTGTCGGGTAGTTCATATTTCCAGAAAAAAATCCATTTCGTCACCAACTTCAATATTAGGTGGATCCTACGTGATAAGTCAATAAAGTCAGGCCGCATACTTAAATTGCAAAGGCTTACATAGCTACCGGAAAAACAAGGCTATCGTGGAGTTGACGTAGCTTAGATAAGGTTATTAAAAAACCAAATTCTCATCAGTTATTAGTCTTAGCGCAATGAGTGTGGTTGGTGAAGCTGCGGCCTGTGTGTATCAACACCAGTAGATTTTATGATCGATATGTTGGGTTGTGGGCTCATGTAATTAATCTGTTAGGCCTCAAATTTGGTGTTAAGCCAAAGACGCTGCTGCAATTTTGATCTTGGATTTGACCTGTTATTTAGCGATACACTCACTATATATAATAAATTATTATAAGAACGTTATTTAAATCTTGTTTCAACCCAATCATGGCTTGCTAGTCGATCATTTGTAACTACTATTAGAGTTATTTATTGTGCTATTTATTCCATGATCGTTGGGTCCCGGTATACATAATTCACAGTAGCGCAGCCGTCGGCGTTGCGTGTCAGTTTGTTACAAACAGCTTCTTATGTTAGAAAAAAAACTCGAAAAAATGTCAGAGAATACATTTCTGGAAAGTGCGGAAGAATTAAGGGCGCTCACGGAACATGCGCCTATTGCTATTGTTGTTTATAATATTGAAAAAGGTAAGTTGATTGAAGCAAATCTGCATGCTGTAAAAGCGTTTGGGATAAATAAAGAGAAACTTTTAACAGTTGGATTGGAAAAATTTTATCATGAGTCTCTCCAAAATGGTCAGTCGTCTGAAGAAATTATTCAATCGCAAATTAATCAAGTATTAGAGGGTGCATTCTATGTTTATGAATGGAATTACCTCGATGTGTCAGGAAAACACATTCCCTGTGAAGTTCGTATAGTTCGGCTACCTATCAAAAACCAAAAGCTGGTGCGTGTCAGTTTTACAGATATCTCCGACCGTAAAAATGCAGTAGAGGCGTTAAATTTACTGGCAGAGAGCAATGTAACTGATCTTGATGAATTTTTGCAATCCTGTGTACAAATGCTTTCGAAAGCATATAGTGCGCGATTTGCGTTTGTTGGATTATTGCTCGATGCTAATAAAACAAGGGTGGAAACGCGGGCCGTGTGGGCGGGCAACGAGATTCTGGAAAATTTTGAATATGACTTGGCTGGTACACCGTGCGCAGACATTTTGGATCGCAGTAAAAAACTGATTTCACGCGATGTCGTCAAGCTTTATCCTGATGACAAAATGCTTGCAGATATGTCAGCAGAAAGTTACTTCGGTTCGCCATTGATAAATTCTTTCGGTGAAACAATTGGTTTAGTGTCAGTATTGGATGTTAAGCCTATGAAGTTAATGCCATGGACTGCGTCAATTCTCGCTACTTTCTGTCAACGCATTGCTTTAGAGCTTGAGTCTCATCAATCCAAGAAAAAAATAGAATCATCTGAAGAAGAGCTAAGCGCGATTTTGCATGAAATGCAGGATACATTTTTCCGAGCAGACAAATTGGGTAAAGTAATTCGTGTATCGAGTTCAGTAGAGCAGTTATTTGGTTATCTGCCAAATGAAATATTGGGAATAGACTTGGCAAATTTATTTGTTGAACCCGATGGCAGGGACAAGCTCACACGGCTGATAAAAGAAAATAATGGAAAAATTGAAAATTATATTGCGGAGTTGAAACGCAAAGATGGGACGACAATCTGGGTGTCTACGAACGCCCATTATTATTACGATCTTGCCGGGAAAAAAATAGGCATTGAGGGGACGACTAGAGACATTACCAATATTAAAGAAACAGAAGAGCAAATGCGCAAGCTCTCAATGGCCTTGGAGCAATCGGCGGATGTAGTTATGATTACAGATTGTTCAGGTATTATTGAATATGTAAATCAATCATTCGAGCTGGCGACGGGTTATTCAAAAGAAGAAGTTTTAGGTGAAAAACCAAATATCGTCAAATCAGGCAAACAAAATGAGGAGTTTTATACGAATTTATGGCAGACAATTTCCAGTGGGAATGTATTTAGCGATGTATTAATTAACAGGAGAAAAGATAGTACTTTTTATTATGAACAAAAAACGATAACACCGCTCAAAGATGCGGAAGGGAACATTACGCATTTTGTTTCGACAGGTAAAGATATAACAGATAGGATGCATGCCCAGGAAAAGTTGCATCACATGGCGCATCATGATCCGTTAACTGAACTACCCAACCGAACCTTGTTTCTTGAGCGATTAAAGCTAGCGCTGGCCCGCGCCAGATATCATAAACGACTCATCGCCGTAATGTTTATTGATTTGGATCGTTTCAAAACGATTAATGATTCATTGGGTCATGATACTGGCGACAAGCTACTAAAATTAATTGCTCAGCGTTTAGTAGGCGATATACGTGACGGTGATACCGTTGCACGATTAGGCGGTGATGAATTCGCAGTTTTGCTGGATGATATAGCTTTAGAAAAAGATATTGCAAGTTTGGCAAAAAAAATGCTTGAGGCCCTGGAGCCTAAATTTGTTATTGACGAAAGAGAATTCTATATTACCGCAAGCATAGGAGTGAGTAATTGTCCCAATGATGGGGTGGACTCGCAAACGTTATTGAAGCATGCCGATATTGCCATGTATAGGGCAAAGGACTTAGGTAAAAATAATTACCAATTTTATTCTACTGAAATGAGCGCAAAAGCATTTGAGCGTCTAACGTTAGAAAGCAGTTTACGGAGTGCGCTTGAGTTAGATGAATTTGTTTTACATTACCAACCGCAAATTGATGTAAATAATAAAAATGTAATTGGTGTTGAAGCGCTTATACGTTGGCAGCATCCTGATTTGGGACTAGTGTCTCCATTAGAATTTATACCCTTTCTCGAAGAAATAGGCCAGATAGTTTCTGTCGGCGAATGGGTTTTGCGCAACGCGTGTAAACAATCCGTGCGATGGGGTGATATGTTTGAAAAACACTCGTTACGGATGTCAGTGAACATGTCAAGTAGACAGTTTAATGACAGCAATTTAGTCTCCAAAATTAGACAAATCATCACCGATACAGGTATTGATCCTCGATTACTTGAACTGGAAATTACTGAAAGTTTATTAATGCGTAATACTACAAGTACAATTGAAGCAATAAATACGTTGAGTGAATTGGGTGTCCGATTTGCTATTGATGATTTCGGAACGGGTTATTCGTCCCTAAGCTATTTGCGCCGGTTTCCAATTGATTCATTAAAGATTGATCGTTCGTTTATTCGAGATGTGACGATTGATTCAGACGACGCTGCGATAGCGACCGCGATTATTGTGATGGGCCAAAGTTTAAAGCTGGATGTAATTGCAGAGGGTGTTGAGACCGAAGGTCAATTGGAATTTCTGCGGTCCAAGCATTGTCAGTCGAGTCAAGGTTTTTTGTTTTGCAAACCATTGCCAGCAGACGAATTGTCGAATTGGTTACAACAACAATTTAAAATCAAAAAATAGTATTGCAATTCCTCAATGTTACCTCATTGTTTTTTTGTGAATAACACAGTAATGTAATACATGGCTTTAAAATGATCAATGTCAACGAATTACTTCCTTGTACCTCTCATGCATACTATCCTCATAACTCTACCCATAAAATAATGCCTCAATAACAACATTTTCGAATGAGACCCTCTATTAAAGAGAGCCTCACTATAACTGTCAACTGTCGAATAGCATGCAATAGCGCTGCTATTTAATGAATCATTTTTTCGAGTCGTGCTTTATCACCTTCGCTAGGCGTATGATTTAAATTGTGAATAATGCCTGCCAGGTCGCGTGCGTCCGCTGGTGCAGACTTGTCGTTCATGATTTTGCTCAATTTTTCTTTGTCAGCAGGACTTGCCTTGTGTTGAAGATTGATTATTGATTGTGCCATAACACGATCATGTTCCGATGTGGATTTATCATTGACAATATCACCTAACGTTTTCTTTTCACTGTCACTAGGATAATGATTTATCTTCATCATGATGTTGGCCATCGATTGAATAGCACCGTCACCCGCAATAGATAATTGAGTGGTAAAAACACAAATTGAAACTATTAAAAAAAGCTGGAATATTCGATTGTTCACTGATGTGTGCATAGCTGTCTCCATGTTAGGGTGTTATTAATTAAAAGATTCTTCAGTGGCGTCTATTTTCATATGATTATCTAGATGAACGCAAGATTAATTTTGGCCTCCTATTCTTTGAATAAAATTTGAATAAACGTAATCTGAGTAAGAGCAATAAATTTATGGATATGTTTATATAATTATAACTGATACGCCTCACATTCACGCCGCTAAGATGCGACCCGAAATTTCGTATAAAGTTCATAATATATAATAACAATTAATTAATTTTTTCAATTACGCGCCAGGTATTTTTTGTAATTTTTAACCAGCTTAACTTAACAGCTGCGGCATGGGCTACGAGCACAGGGTAATGGGTTGGGATTGATGTCGTGAACACTTATACTGCACTGGGGTTATAACTGGGGTTATAAATGGCAATGTCGATAAATAATACGCCATCTGCGTCATATGTCATATTTATTTTGTATGCGATTAAAAACTGGTATTTTTTTATTTACAGGGCAAGCCCATGATGCCCGGAAGTTAACAACATGTCCTTTCCCGTTTATTAACTGTGCGCAGTTTATCATTATAATGCCTAGCAAGCGAAAGCCAGGTTTTTTTTCCTCCAGGGATAATGCTTCATAGTTGTTGGCGAGCTACGTTCTGCACCCAGGATTACCGGTCTACTAAATGACTGATAACTATTATTAGGCAAAATCCCACTATACTGGGTGATTAAGATACTACTTTTATGTTTTTAGATGGTATTTTAGAGCTGTATTAGGTGTAATTTATTGTCATAAGTTGTATTTATTTATGGAGTCTCTTTATGTGAAAGATCTTACATAAAAGTCTCGCGTATCTATAACACATTTTCTAATGTAGATCGTGATTTGCATCACATTATATGTTACCTAGTTGGATTGATATGATCGATGATATTACGCCTTTTCGGGTTTTATTGCTTTCGCCTTATGATGCAATGAGTCATCGGTATTGGCGTGAAGGATTAAAGAACACATTTACTGAATACGAGTGGGTAGAATTGACACTACCGCCTCGGTATTTTAATTGGCGAATTCGCAGCAATGGATTGACATGGGCTTTTTTTCAGCGAGATATATTGAATCAGTCTTTTGATCTTATAATTGCCACATCGATGACTGATCTCGCAACGCTACGAGGTTTGGTTCCGTCTTTGACACGTTGTCCTAATATACTATATTTCCATGAAAATCAGTTTGCCTACCCAGAGAGTGAACAATCACAGCTCAATTTAGAAGCAAAGATGGTTAACCTTTTTTCCGCGATTGCGGCAGATCGAGTGGTTTTTAATTCAGAGTATAATCGGTCATCGTTCGTAGAGGGGGTAAGCGCATTGTTGAAAAAAATGCCGGATTGCGTGCCACCAAAAATAGGTGAGCATATTCTGGGTAAAAGTGATGTGTTACCAGTGCCTCTAATTGATGAATTCGGTGCTGGTTGTCGGAAAAAAAATAAAAATGATAGTCTGACGTTGCTTTGGAATCATCGTTGGGAATATGATAAAGCACCTGACCGCTTTTTTTCGGCGCTAATAAAACTTAAGCAATTAAAAATAAATTTCAAAGTGAATGTGGTCGGGCAGAAATTTAGGAATGTGCCAGCTGTTTTTGAAGAAAATTATGTATTGTTACAGGATCATATCAATGCATGGGGGATGGTTGCGCGGGATCGATATTGTGATTTGTTGCGTAGCTCTGATGTTGTGGTTTCCACAGCGCTACATGATTTTCAGGGGCTTGCGGTATTGGAAGCTGTAGCGGCGGGCTGTATACCCGTAGTGCCTGATCGGTTGGCATATAAGGAATACATAAATAAAAAATACAGGTATCAATCAAATATTAATAATCCCGACAATGAGTTGGTAGGGCTGGTAGACCGGCTATTAGATATCGCAAGACTGTTTGAAAAAGGCTGTGCTATGCAATCTGATGATATGTCCGGCTTGTGTTGGAAGCAGCAAAAATTGCGTTATCAAAATATGTTTGAATTTGTAAAGAGTACCTTCGTCTCGCCAGTATAATTGGAGTGTACTTTATTGGAGCAATAGGGAGCAAAGAAAATGCGTACAACGATTGTTTATGTTCATGTTAAAGAAGAGTATATAACCAGTTTTATAGAAGCTACGCGTTTGAATCATGAAAATTCTGTATCAGAGTCAGGTAATTTACGTTTTGATATTTTACAGTCACCAGAAGATTTCTCTCGTTTTGTGCTTTATGAGGCCTACCAATCTGATTCAGATGCTATTGAGCATAAAAAGACAGCACATTATTTGAAATGGCGAGACACCGTTGCGGATTGGATGGCCAGCCCCAGAGAGGGTGTGTCTTATAACGGATTATTTCCCAGAACTGATTGTTTCTAGATCAAGCGGACATTGATATGAATTCTTTTTCTATTGCACGATTACCGCGTATTGAATTTGGTCGAGGCGTTTTCAGTAATGTGCCTGCTATTTTAGAACTGTACGGTAAGCGTGTTTTAATCGTGACTGGGGGTCGGTTCATCCTCGAAACTGAGCTTTGGATTCAATTTTTAGCTGCATTAAAGCGCAAAAATGTTAGTTGGGAGCACTGCAGAATTTCTAATGAACCTTCACCGGCGATTGTCGATGAATTCGTAAATAACTATAGATCTGAAAATTTTGAGGTTGTTATCGGTATAGGTGGAGGCAGTGTACTGGATGCAGCAAAAGCAATTGCGGGTTTATTAAAAATAAATCACTCGGTAATGGATTATCTGGAAGGTGTCGGTCCAGAGCTTTCTTATAACGGCCCTGCAGTTCCTTTTATAGCAGTACCAACAACGGCGGGTACTGGTAGCGAAGCAACAAAAAATGCAGTGCTTAGTTTATCAGGAAGGAACGGTTTTAAAAAATCCTTTCGCCATGAAATGTTGGTTGCAGAGTACGCTGTCGTTGATCCGGACTTTCTTGCCTCTTGCCCGCCCGAGTTGATTGCAGCTAATGGAATGGATGCGTTGACACAGCTAATTGAGTCCTACGTGTCTATTAATGCAAACGGAATTACGGATTCATTAGCGATAAGTGGTCTGCACGCCGTCTGTTCGAGCTTGGTAAACTGGTACGAAGAAGGTCCCGGGGCGACAGACGCTCATGAAAAAATGGCCTATGCTGCGCTAATATCAGGTATTACGCTTGCCCAAGTTGGCCTGGGTTCTGTACATGGCCTGGCGTCACCTCTCGGTGCTTTTTACCCGATTCCGCATGGTGTAGTGTGCGGAACATTGGCGGCTGCTGCGACACAGATGAATATCCAGAGCATGCTTGAACGTGAGCCAGGAAACCCTGCGCTTGCGAAGTATGTGAAAATCGGAAATATAATTAATAATCAAGTAGATACGGGTGTTTTGGCGTCGCACGACAGGCTGGTTGCAGTATTGACCGATTGGATCGAACAATTCAGTCTTCCCCGGCTGAATTATTATGGAATAACTGAAGCGGATTTTGATGATATTGTTGCACATTCCCGTGGAAGCAGCATGAAAACAAACCCTATCTTACTGACTAATCAGGAAATTAGCGCTATTCTTAGAGATCGGCTATAGCCCTGTTTATAATGGAACTATAGAAAACTGTATTTTTGCCGTAATACTCAGTATTAAAATAGAAACAGTATTAAAATCGAAAGATGCTGATTAACTGGCAATAATTTTGGTCTTTTCTGTGGAGCACATTTTTAAGTTTATATGGATAATTTACAACAGCAACCAAGAAAAAATCGTCGCCGTTCTGACCGAATTGAGGCGCCGGAGTTGTTTGTGTCTGTAAAACGCAAACGTTGGCTTATATTTGAAGAATACCTTGATGTTGAAACCATGGATGTTAATCGTGGTGGGGTGGGTATTATCTCTGGTGATTTGAAATTGAAGTTGCTGGAAAAGGTAAGGTTGCACTTAGACTATGACGCAGAGGAGTATTTCATCAGCGGTGTTGTGGTATATGTGCAAGAAAGAGAAGGTCTAGAGTTTTATGGCATTATGTTTACCCAACTGCCTCATCAGTTTGAAGAGTTACTGGATACCTTGCTTGAGAGATCAGCGGAAGAGTCAATAGAGATTGTAGATGAAGTGGATATGGCGTCGTATCAAAAAACACAAAAAATAAGTATTGCTGATATCATCAAAAGTAGACAGATTTTGCGTGCAAAACGAATTGGCCAGGCCGCTATTCTAAAAGCACAAAATAATACTCGAAATATTAAAGCCATATCAGATTCAAGTCTGGAAGATCTTGAATCAGTTTCGGAAGTACTAAATAAGTCTCAAACGGTGCCGGATACTCAACGTCGAGTCGACGTACGATATAATGCAAGATTACTCACTGTTCGAGCAAGAAGTCGAGGGTTAGCCAGTTTCGTCGATTTTATTACGACCGAAGCAAGCGATGTTAGTTTGGGTGGATTAAGTTTGTCGACACCGGCGACAGATCCTCGGTTAGGTGAAAAAATAAGACTTGAGTTAAGATATAAAGATATGGTGTTACGTGCTTCAGGATTAATTACCTACTATAGCCCAAAAGGAGATCAGCACCAGTACGGTATTCAATTTACTATGGTGCCTGTGAAGTTGAAGAGTTTAATAAAAATATTAGCGGCCAATAGCGACAAAAACAGCCAAGTCGCTGTAAAATAACGTCGCTGTTTTCAGTCTAGAGATAGTAGTTTCGAGGTAGTCTAATATTCTCTTGAAAAAACAAGATTAATTCCACGGCGACTTCCGCCTTGTGCACGGATACCTACTTTACCGGTACTGTCGACGAATAACGTAAAATCAAGATAACTTCCGGTTTGTTTTTCTTCTTTAAAATGTCGTGTTTGAATAATTGTGCCATATGCAGTTTCATCACCATCAATTAAATGAAAGTATCTGCCAATTGAAAGTTGCCACAAGCCTGGATTTATCGATACGCCTGCTTTAGCTATAAATTCGTACCATTTGAGTGAGACTTTTTGTGTAAATGTTTCTTTATTAACATCGTGATATAGATAATCCATTTCAATTTGTGTACTTAGAAATCGACGTGGTGGAATGTTAGTAATTAGTGAAATGCCGATTATTTCTCCCGACAGATTGATGCCGGCAGTAATTGGGTTGTTACTTTGTGTGCTGGACAAGTAACCCAATTTCAATCCAGGTTGAAACCAGGCATAAGACGCTTCATATATTGACATATAAATACGGCTAATACGGTTCTCGATGACCGCGTTGTCAAATTTCAGGTCAGTCGTAACACGTTCCAAATTAAGTGAAAACTCACCATTTTCTTGCATATCCAACATCAAGGCTTGTGCGGCGTTGGACTGCAGGAAAATAATAGAAATGAGCAGTAAAACTCGAAGTGACAGGCAATGAAACATGGTAGCTACCTTTGTTAATAAATTAATATATTTTAACGTTTAGTACTGTAAAGAACACCTGGTTTTGCTGAGTGTTTGTGCTTGATTTGGTGTGTTAATATAAATATATAACATAAAACGGTTTTTCCACTATGCGCTTGTTTTATTACGCATCCTAAGTATTTTGTATTTAAGGTCAATTGTTATGGCAGTAGCGAATCAATACCAACTCGTAGAAACTCGGTTACAGGAAAAACTAGATAATGGGGCAACGCGCTGTAATCTGTGTCTGTGGCGTTGCAAGATTGTTCATGGGCAACGTGGTTTTTGTCAGGCGCATGTAAATCGCAATGGGACGTTGTATAACCTATCATATGGTATTTTGTCGTCCATTGATATTGATCCTATCGAGGATAAGCCGGTCAAGCATTTTCGCCCGGGAACACGCGTAATGTCAGTAGGTAGTTACGGTTGCAGCTTTCGCTGTGGGGGTTGTCATAATTTGGATATTTCCTGGGGTGTAGAAGCATTGGATAGTCTTGCGAAAGGCGAGTCCAAGGAAGCCTGGGTAACGCCCCAGTCTCTGATTGATTCAGCGATACGGGCTAATGTTCAGGGTATTGCTTTTACTTACTCAGAGCCAGCGGTATGGTTAGAGTACGTGATAGATGTAAGCAAATTGGCGCATGCCGCAGGATTATATACGGTGTATGTTTCCAATAGCTATATTACCGACGAGGCGCTGGAATTAGTTGCGCCGTATATTGATGTGCTCTGTTCTGACATCAAAAGCATGCGTGATATCTTCTATAAGGAAATATGTCGACCTGCCAAAGTAGAGCAGGTTTTGCACTCGATCAAAAAAGCTCATGAGTTGGGTATTCATGTGGAAACTCGAACCAATATTATTCCTGGCAAGAATGATGATCCTGAAGAGCACTACGAAATCGCATGTTGGGTACGGGATAATCTGGGTAAAGAAAGTCCTTGGCATATCACCCGGTTTTTTCCGGCCTATAAATTAAGTCATTTACCCCCAACACCAGAAGATATATTATTTAAGGCGCAAGACGCAGCCGTACGGGCGGGACTGAAAAATATTTATGTGTATAATGATAAGGGTTGCGATTGTGCCAAGGAAAACCGCCCGATAGCATCTTATCTCGAAGGTAGCGAAGAAGAGATATTTCAAATAAAACAATGTGCTGCCAGCTGTTGTGGTGATGAAGGTGTTTTGTTGAAAAAATATGAATAAAATTTTTTATTAGTATTATTAATATTAAGCATTAATTTTTAGTGCTTTTATTTATTAGGACTTTTATTTATTAGGACTTTTTTATTAGGACTTTTTTATTAGGATAAGTGATGACCAGATTAGTACAATGTGTTGTTCTAAAAACACAAGCCGAAGGCCTCGATAAATTTACCCATCCTGGTGAATTGGGTCAACGAATTTTTGATAATGTTTCCAAGGAAGGGTGGCAGCAATGGCTGGAGCGCTCAACTACTATAATAAATGAAAACGGCCTAAGCACGGCTGATATTCAATCTATTGAGTTGATCGAAAAACACATGTTAGGCTTCTTTTTTGGAGAAGGTGATTACGGACAATTACCTGCAGGTTTTCAGGCGGCTGGCGGCGGTAAAAAGTAGTCTCAATTACTGTTTGTTCAGTTTGCCTTATTTAATTTAACTTATTTAATTTAAACAGCGGCGCAACTACAAAGTCTAGCTTAGAAAGCGCTTCTCTGAGTGCATGAATGACATCTGTTGGAGATTGGCCGCGAGCGAAAATATAACCTGGATATTGGTTTCCTTCCGGAAGCGGGATTAGCTCGTTTCCTTCCCGAATAATGATATCAATTTTCTTGATGTTTGCGATTTTTAGAGCAGCGGAAATACCCTCTACGCGGCGCAATATACCGCCTTGCTTGATCGGAATCATCATGACACCACGAGCATCTTCAGGTGGTCGCGTTTTTATTGGACGACCTATTGCCAGTGATATAGCGAGTTCTTCCAGATTGAAATTGCTACCGTTATCAAGACTACGTGCGCAATCTCCACCAATCGTGCGGCAAGCGACTTCCAAGATCCAGGCATTTTGTTCATTGATTCGTAACTCGGCGTGCACAGGGCCTGTGGTCAGGCCATATGCCTTGCACGCTTGCGCAATGTTTTGTTTAATTCTTATTTGAGTAGTATTGTCCAATTGTGATGGCGTGACATAGATTGTTTCTTCGAAGTAAGGTCCTTCTAGTGGATCCGGTTTGTCAAATATCACCAACGTGGTGAGTTCGCTGTCGTGAAGATAACCTTCGAAAGCGACTTCTATACCATCGATATATTCTTCTGCAAGTATATGGTGTTTCGCAAACTCATCATTTGATTCTGCAATAATGGGTTTAATACGGTTACATGCAGCAACAAATTCTTCGGTGTTATTTGCGCGAATAACCCCCCGGCTTGCAGATAGATTTAGGGGTTTGATCACACAGGGCCAAGGAAAGCCCGCTATTTGCTTATTGAGCGGAATGTCAATATTGATCAAGCGGTATTTTGGTACGGGGCAGCCAGCTTGTGTCAGGTGGGCGCGTGCCAGGTCTTTGCGTTGGGTCAAGCGTGCGGCGGTTTGTGGGTTTTGCGGGAGTCCAAGTGCGTCTGCGACTTTAGCAGCAAGCTCTACGGTACTGTCATCGCTGCCTAACACGCCTGCAAAGGGTGTTTTTTTTTCTTCTTTGAGAATGTGGGTGAGTGAACTGTTGAGATTTTCCAGATCAATGTGCAAGCCGCGGTGAACCTCGGAAATCAGCGAATGTTCGCCGCGCGACGCAATCAGTACCTCGAGGCCCATGCGGTTCGCTGCTTTTATGTAGGGTGCAATTCGGTAACTGTTTGGTTGGGTTATGAGTAGAATACGAGAGCGTATAACCGGGCCACTTCTTTTAAAAAAAGTTTTAAAAAAATTTTAGAAAAAAGTACTGAAAAAAATATTATCACGACTACTGACTAAAACTATGTACTAAAACTATGTACTAAAACTATGTACTAAAACTATGTACTAAAACTATGTACTAAAATAATGTACTAAAAAACTGGGTAGAAGGATAGGGTTCAACTGCATCCTCCTCCTTCATCCCCACTTAACCTGCACCACCGCATCCACCGCACGTGCCGCTTCCACCTGAATTGGCGAATACATTTGAGAATACGAAGTTCGTATTAAGACCCTCCGTTTTATAATCAATTTCTACGCCTTCGAGGAAACTCAATGCAACCGAGTCGACATATATATTCAGGCCTTTACTTTCTAGTACGCGATCATATGAGCTGGGTTTGTCGACAAAGGTCAGGCCGTATGTCATACCACCGCAACCACCGCCAGAAACAAATATGCGAATACCATTTACGTCTTCCTCACTTGAAGTGATTGCGATAAGTTGTTCAATCGCTGCAGGCGAGACTTTAATTTCATTTGTTAATTTTTGATCAAATTGTATATTGGCCATGCCATACTCCGTACAAGTTTTATTGTAATATCTAAAACAATTGTTGCTATTTTAACATGATTTGGCGGGTAAAGTTAAGTATACCCGTGGCGTTTGGGATATAGGTGTAAATGTGCGTCCTATTTATTTCATGGCAAGGCGAAATGACGAGTAATAGTCGCTATAGTCGCTCTATTGCGAGGAATTTCAACGCCGCCATGGAATAAAGAGGGCGTGCAGTTACACCTAAATCTCAATCGCTACGGGTATATATACAATCAGTAAGTATACAGTCACAGCTTCCCTATAATTAAAGTGTTTAATAGAGGGGTTCAGGAAACATGCACGTTCCTAACTGGCAATTGATTCTAAATTGAGAATTTCATCAATGGTTTCAAAGAATTTTTCTCGAGTAATAGGCTTGGCTAGGAATCCGTTGGCACCAATACGAATACCCCAAAATTTTTCAGCTGCTTGTTCATTTCCGCTAATAATAACGATCGGGATATCCTTGATAAGTGGATCTTGGCGTATCATACGTGTTGCTTGAAAGCCGTTTATCCCTGGCATCACGAGGTCCATAAGAATTAGGTCGGGCTTGTGTATTTTTGCCATACTAATTCCCTGTTCGCCGGTCATGGCTGTTAATGCTTTAAAGCCCGCTTTCACTAATAGGGTTTTGAGTACATGTACTACGGTACGAGAATCGTCCACGATAAGAATTGTTGCATTGTAACGTTGAGCGCGGCCACGCTTGCGACGTTCGCTGCTGGTTCGAGAGAAGAAATTTTTGAAAGAGAAGCGTTTCATATTTCTGATTTAATATCATTTTAACCTAGGTTAGGGGAGATTACTCGATACAGTACACTAGTTTCCAATTATATCTATGTATATAGTTATATCCTCATTTTTTGAAATTTCTTTAGCTGTGCAGCTTAATATGTTAAAACAGGCGCAGCTGATATTACTTTGGGTGCTAAATTATAACTCAGCGACTATTGAGGTGGTGAAATGGCCTGGTGGGGAAAATTAGTAGGCGGCGCGTTTGGCTTCATGTTGGGGGGGCCATTAGGGGCGTTAATGGGCGCCGCACTGGGTCACAACCTGGACAAGGGCCTGGATGGGTTCTCCGGTGATTCAGTATTATTGGGCGCAGGAGAAACCGAGCGCGTTCAAACCGCATTTTTTACAGCGATATTTTCTGTTATGGGACATATGGCCAAGGCGGACGGCCGTGTTACGCATGATGAGCTGGATCTTGCTCGAAACCTGATGATTCATATGCAACTCTCACCAGATCAACGCAAGGCCGCGATGAATTTATTTGGTGAAGGAAAGCAGTCTCAATTTCCGTTAGATGATGTACTTGATCAATTTCGAAACGAATGCCGTGGACGTCGAAACTTAATTCAAATGTTCCTCGAAATGCTTGTTTCCACAGCACTAGCAGACGGTGAAGTGCATTCAACGGAGAAAAAATTACTTGTTTATATTTCTGGCAAATTAGGCTTCTCGCATGCGCAGTTTGAGCAGTTACTTAGCTTGATACAAGCACAGCAGCAATATACCGCCGACTATGATTCCCCGGGTAAGTCGCGTGAGGAAAAACTAAAGGAGGCCTACGCTGTTCTGGGTGTGTCTGAGGCAGCAAGTGATGAACAAGTGAAAAGAGCGTATAGAAAACTTATGAACGAACACCATCCAGACAAACTTGTTTCAAAGGGTTTGCCAGAGGAAATGATGAAAATTGCAACTGAAAAAACACAGGAGATCAAAGCTGCATATGAGCAGATTAAAGCAGCGCGCAAATGATGTTGGTCTTACATACTCATTTACTTAACATGGCATGGTATTAAGCGCTAGTTGCGAGCTAAGCGCTGTTCTTTCAGGCTTGCGGCATGTATCGATAGCAATGTGGCAAATAATTGCGTTTTGTTTTTGCTAACGCTATTTGTTGAATCCAAACCGTCTTGAATATTTGTTACTAAACGAGGAATGATATTAGTTATTTTTTGTTTATCCTCGAAGTTTGATTTTGGCTGAAAAATCCAGGCCAATTGATCAACGACCGAAATTGTTGTTTTCCAAATTTCACTTTTATCACTGTGATCATTGTAGATCCTTGTTGCAACATTTGCCCAGGTAGTGGTGAGAAAGTCACGCACCTCTCTTGGTAATTCATCTGCAATTATTTTTTTTCTAATTGCATTGGTTATCAATTGATTGGTATGCGCAGAGTTTTTAGTATTTATTATTGAATCATATGCAGTTGCAGCTATAGGAGGGTTTAATTTATTTTTACTAATGGTTTTGACATTGATGTTCGCTGATTTGTCATCTACTGATTTTTTGATGTTGTCTGTGGAATATGATTTTTGTATTCTATTAGACAAAAGTTTTAATTTTTCTGTTGCGTCATATAAGTGTTGGGTAGATGGATTCGTTTTATTTTGTTTTTCTTTTTTGAAAAGTTGGGATGATTCCAGAATACCCGAAAATATGGCAGCGTCATCGGTAAATTCATTCGTTATTCGGGTCACAATTGCGTTTAATTCAGGGTAGAAAGACGGGCTATTATTGTCGTCGATTTTTGTGAGCGATATTGCTGCGTCAGTTAATTTGTTAATTAGTCGCTCTGCCGGATGCGGGTCGTCAGAAAAATAAGCGTTATCAAGAAAGGCGACCTTGAGTACTGGAATCTGGAGTTTTGCTAGCAGCGTTTTTGTTTTATTTGATAAGCGCTTGTCTTCAAAAATAATATCGAACATCATTCTGACGACGTCTATTGTGTCTACGTCAGTCTTGTTCATCGTGCTAGACATATTAATATGCAGTAAGCGTTCGAAATCGCTAATAATTTTCGTGTCTAAACGGAATTCACCTGAATCATTATCAAATAAAAGAGTGTCGATATTATGCTGCATTAAAGATAGAGCAGTGACAATATCACCATTATCTATGCGTTTTTTATTCGTAGAAAATTCATTGGAGGAGCGACAATTCAGTAATTCTGAAATTAGGCTGAAAACTTCCTCTTTGGAAAGCTTTTTTTTGGATATTACCGTAGAATTAATTTCTATTGTATCTGTGCTATTAGCGTATCCTGCCGCGTTGCATTGTAAAATCATGCCCAAATACCCCTTATTTTTTGCCTCACATTTGTCCTTGTAGATCAACATTTGTCCTTGCAAATCAGGGGCCTGCTTATATATTTGCTTATATAACTAAATCAGCCCTGATTCTAGTGATTTTGTGCCGGAAAGCAATATAAAAGTGTGACAATGATCACAATTTACATTATTAAATTTACGCTTTTAGTCACTAATTAGAGCTGTGCATCTTGAAAAATAGACTGAAATCCTTGAAACTCTGCTCCGAGTTGGCTGAACAGTCGCTATATCTTTGAGATGTAGAGGAAAGTCCGGGCTCTATAGGGCAAGGTGCCAGATAACTTCTGGGAGGCGCGAGCCTACGGAAAGTGCCGCAGAAAATATACCGCCGAAACACGCTAGTCGTGCTGGTAAGGGTGAAATGGTGCGGTAAGAGCGCACCGCGCTGGTGGTAACATCAGTGGCATGGCAAACCCCACCTGGAGCAAGACCAAATAGGGGAACTGGCAGCGTAAGCTGCCGAGTGTGGCCCACACTGTTCCCGGGTAGGTCGCATGAGGTGCGCGGTGACGTGTATCCCAGATGAATGACTGTTCTCGACAGAACCCGGCTTATAGGCCAACTCCTTTTCTTATTTCTGTATTCTTCAGTTCTTGATAGATTCCTCTAGCTTTGCCTTCTAACTCCATGATTTGTATTTTCTTTGGCCATTTTGGGTGCCAAATTTGTTTGATTTGGATCAATAAACACACGCTAAGTTACTGTGAAATAAGCAAGAATTTATCATTTTGTGGGCAAAATCCTTGACAGTTTTGTTGATTTAAAACTATAGTTAAGTAACGGTGGGGGAAAGTGGGGAAAAGTGGGTTTAATTGGTCATATAGTCGTCATTTTGCCCCTAATGTTCAGCTAGGAGAGAAACAATGTTCGAGGGTGCAAATGCCTTGTCTTTGGATACAAAGGGGCGGATGACAGTACCGACATCGTACCGTGCGCTGATCCATGGGTATTGCGAAGGCAATTTGTTTCTGACGATGGACATTAAAGATCCTTGCTTAGTTTTATATACACAACCGGAATGGGAATTCACCAAAGATAAAATTTCAAAATTACCTAGCATGAACGGGTATACGCGCATGTTGGTACGCATACTGGTTGGCAATGCGACAAAGTGCAAGTTGGATGGAAATGGGCGAATTTTAATTCCTCCTTTGTTAAGAGAGCAAGTGGGCATAGACAAAAGCATAGTTCTGACTGGCGCGATAAACAAGTTTGAAATCTGGGATGAACAGAAATGGAAAGACGACCAGGCTAATATGAGAAACGGTGAAATCGAATCGCTTCCAGCAGAACATTCATCGTTTAATTATTAAGGGTTTTGATTCTAATTGTTAAAACAGTTGTTAAAACGTGACCAGGCTTTTTGTTTAATGGCATGACAGAGACTTTTATTCACCATCCGGTATTGCTGAAAGAAGCTGTTGAAGCGTTGAGTATAAAAGAAAATGGAATTTATATTGATGGTACATTTGGTCGTGGTGGGCACGCTGCGGAAATTTTAAAAAGATTGGGTTTGACAGGTCGTTTATTAGCGATTGATAAGGACGAGGAGGCAGTTGCACAGGCAAGACGCCGGTTTGAACATGATAAACGCTTTTTCATAGAGCGAGGAACTTTTGCATTGTTAAATCAGATAACAAAGCACCATGGTTGCCTGGGAAAAGTAGACGGCGTTTTACTTGATCTGGGCGTTTCATCTCCTCAGATTGATGACTCAGAAAGAGGGTTTAGTTTTAAGCAGGATGGGCCTCTTGATATGCGCATGGATCGTAGTATAGAAATGACTGCCGCGCAGTGGCTGGCTAAAGCCAGTGAGAACGAAATCGCATCAGTTTTAAAAGAATATGGTGAAGAAAAATTTTCTCGCCGTATTGCACGCGCTATTGTCACGGAACGGGAAACTGGTGTAATTGAAACGACGCGCCAACTCGCGAAAATCATTTCTGATGCCAGTCCATTTCTTGAAAAAAATAAAGACCCGGCGACGCGAAGTTTTCAGGGTATACGGATTTTTATAAACAATGAATTAGACGATTTGAAAACCTGCCTTTCGCAGGTTGTTGAAGTACTGGCCAATGGCGGGCGCTTGGCAGTGATTAGTTTTCATTCATTAGAAGACCGTATCGTTAAAAGATTCATACGCGAACAGTGCCGGGGTGACGCGTATCCTCTGAATTTGCCAGTTACACATTCTCAACTAAAACCGAATTTACGCGCTATCGGAAAAGTCATACGTGCCACTGACAAAGAATTATCTGCTAATCCGCGGGCACGTAGTGCTGTGTTGCGTGTCGCTGAGAAAATTTGATGCCGGTGAAATACTTATTAGTGCCGGTTTTGGGTGTAGCTGTGATGAGTTCAGCATTCGGTGTCATTTATGCGAAGCATCAAAATCGTATGTATTTTTTTCAGCTACAGGCACTTAAAGACGAACGTGATCGCATGGATGTTGAGTGGGGTCAATTACAATTGGAACAGAGTACTTTGATTACGCATGGACGAATTGAGCGAATGGCACGCAGTGATTTAAAAATGACAATACCGCCTGCAAATACAGTGGTGATGATACGGCCATGACTACAAGTAATTATAATATTGTTCGTCCATACCGCTATTATTTTGTTGTCGTCTCACTGTTGGCATCTATGTTGTTTCTTGCGTGGCGTGCGATTGAGCTTCAGGTATTAACAAAAGATTTTTTGCGTGAGGAAGGCGATGCACGTTATTTAAGGGATGTATCTGTTCCTGCACATAGAGGCATGATCACCGATCGTTATGGTGAGCCTCTCGCGATTAGTACGCCGATTAATTCTGTCTGGGTCGATCCGCAAATATTTCAGGCTGATTATGAGCAGCAAATTCAATTGGCCTCAAAATTAAACATTAAGCGCGAAAAAATTCGTGGAATATTGTCAGAAAGAAAAAAAGGACGTGAATTTGCTTATTTAAAACGACATGTAAATCCGGAGATTGCACAACAGGTAATGGCGTTAGGCATGCAAGGTGTATTTCTACAACAGGAATATCATCGATATTATCCAAAAGGAGAAGTTACCGGCCATCTAATCGGGTTTACAGATTATGATGATAACGGTCAAGAGGGATTAGAGTTGGCCTATGATGATTGGCTTAAAGGCATCAATGGTAAAAAACGTGTATTAAAAGATCGCCTCGGCAGGATGGTAGAGAATGTTGAAAGTCTAAAGGACTCAAATCCGGGAAAAACATTAGCACTTAGTATCGATCGTCGTATTCAATATCTTGCTTACAGAGAATTGAAAGCTGCTGTCAAGCGTCACGGTGCACGAGCAGGTTCCCTCGTGATGCTAGATGTCCAATCTGGCGAAGTACTTGCAATGGTCAATCAGCCTGCAAATAATCCGAATAATCGTAGCGAATTAAAAGACAGTAATTATCGTAATCGATCAGTGACTGATGTTATTGAACCCGGGTCTACTATAAAGCCTTTTATTATTGCTGCTGCGCTGGAGAGTAATCGCTTCAGCTCTGGGACCATCGTGGATACCTCGCCCGGGTTGCTGAGAGTTGGCAGCAATATTGTCAAGGACTCTAAAAATTTTGGACGTATAGATTTAACAACGATTATTCAAAAATCGAGTAATGTCGGTGCAACTAAAGTAGCACTTAAGCTGGAGCCGGAAAAAATCTGGGATGTGTTATCTAGAGTATCATTTGGATATCGTTCCGGCAGTGGTTTTCCCGGTGAATCAAGCGGTTTGCTCACACATTTTTCCAGTTGGCAAAAAATTGAGACGGCAACGTTGGCCTTTGGCTATGGGTTGTCAGTTACGCCGTTACAATTGGCCAGGGCTTATTCAGCGCTGGCGGGTGATGGCTATTTACGTCCTGTGTCTTTTCTGAAAATAGAGGGTGAGTCGCAGACAAGCGCGGACCAAGTTTTTCGCCCTGAAACGACTCAAAAGGTTCGGGCTATGTTAGAAAAGGTGGTTTTAAAAGGTGGCACAGGGACACAAGCACAAGTGTGGGGTTATCGGGTTGCGGGTAAAACGGGTACGGTTAAAAAGTCCGGTATTGGTGGCTATGCAGATAAATATGTTGCGCTTTTTGCTGGTGTGGCCCCGGCAAGTGATCCGCGAATAGCCATGGTCGTTATTGTTGACGAGCCGACCAGCGAAGAATATTACGGTGGGCAGGTAGCGGCACCTGTTTTTTCCAAAGTAGCAAGTGGTGCTTTACGTTTGTTAAATGTTGCACCAGATAATATTTCATCCGAAGGTATTAAAACAGGCGCAAAAATTGCTAAATTGGGGGAGACCCCATGATGGCGATAAAAATTTCGCAAACCGCTCGTTCTCTTTCTAAACTTTTGAATGGCATCGTTGAAGTTACTCCTGTTAATAACAGGAATGTCACTGGGATTTCAAGTGACAGTAGGCGCGTTAAACCGGGTGATTTGTTTATCGCCTATCAAGGATTGAATGTAAATGGCAGTGATTTTGTCGATGACGCAATAGCTGCCGGTGCGGTCGCGGTCATTTGGGAATCAGTTTCAAATGTGGTTCCGTTACAGTTTGCTAAGTATCTAAAACCTGATAGTGGTGTATCAGTCTTTGCGTTAAAAAATTTGAAAGAGTTAGTTGGCGTGATTGCGTCACGTTTCTATGGCGAGCCATCTCGAAAAATGTTTATTTTTGGCGTAACAGGCACTAATGGGAAAACATCCTATTGTCATTTTATATCACAAGTTTTGAATAATGAATCACCTTGTGGGCTGATTGGGACATTAGGCTATGGAATATATGGTGATTTAAAAGAAACAAATATGACAACACCAGATCCGGTTTCTTTGCAATTATACCTGAAGGAAATACGTGACGCGGGCGCGGAAAATGTCGCAATGGAAGTGTCTTCGCATGCGTTGGATCAAAACAGAATAGCGGGTTCGGATATAGACGTTGCTGTCTTTACCAATCTGAGTCGTGATCATCTTGATTATCATAGTGATATGGATGCTTATGGTCAGGCGAAACAAAAAATATTTGAATTACCGAGCGTCAAAAGTGCCATTATCAACACAGATGATGAGTTTGGTCGTCAATTATTGGCAAACATGTCGGGTCGCAAAAAATGCATCAGTTATGGTATGCAAATTATCGAAACTCGCCCCGATGTTTATGCTTCGGAAATTAATTTAAGTATGCAGGGTGTCAGTTTCAAGGTGGAAACCCCATGGGGTAATGGGTTATTGAAAAGCAAGCTACTAGGTCGTTTTAACGTTAATAATTTATTGGCAGTATTGAGCTCATTGCTTGTTAAAGGGCTGCCATTTGATGTGACACTTGATCGATTACAACGGATAAATACTGTGCCTGGTCGTATGGAGCGATTTACCAGTGAGCAGACAGCATGTCCGCTTGTTGTTATTGATTATGCTCACACACCTGACGCGTTACGCCAGGTATTGATAACATTGCGAGACCACGTCAAAGGTAAGTTGGTATGTGTGTTTGGTTGTGGTGGTGATAGAGATAAAGGGAAGCGTCCTTTGATGGGAAAAATTTCCACTGAGTTTGCTGATGAAGTGTTCATTACAGATGACAATCCGAGATACGAAGCGCCAGAGAAAATCATAAACGATATTTTGAGCGGTGTTTTAAACGCAACAATGGAATCCAAAAAGGTGAAGGTTATTCATGACCGCGCGAAGGCAATCCATAAGGCGGTGACGACTGCTGAGCCCGACGATATTGTGCTTGTAGCAGGCAAAGGACATGAAGTGTATCAACAGATAGGAAAAGAAAAAATTTCATTCAGTGATCGTGAACAGGTGTCAAAATTACTCAACATTAATGACTGAAAATGCGAAATGAATGAATAGAGTCAGGTTTTAGTGTGAGTATACCGGCAAAAAGGAATTATGATAATTGTTTTGGTGACTTTTCCGGTGATTTTTTGTTAGTGATTTTGTTAGAGATAGCGTAACTATGAATTTATCTGATGCAGCGAAAATATTAAACGCACCTATGGTTGGTGATGACTGTTCTGTCGACAGTTTGATCGAGAATGTTTGTATTGATACACGCTCGTTGAAATCGGGCGATTTGTATGTTGCATTACGTGGGGAGCATTTTGATGGCCACGATTTTATCTCAAATGCAATAGATAAAGGTGCAGTTGCGGTTGTTGTTGAAAAGGAAAGTGAAAATAAAATTCCGCAAATAATTGTCGAAGATACGCGAATTGCATTGGGGATGTTGGCAAAAAAATTGCGTTCTGATTTTAACTGGCCATTTATCGGGTTGACAGGCAGCAATGGCAAAACGACTGTTAAAGAAATGTTAGCAGTAATTTTGCGGCAAAAAGGTGCCGTATTGGCGACCCAAGGTAATTTTAATAATGATATTGGTGTGCCGCTTACATTGTTTCGACTTCAATCGCACCACCAGTATGCGGTTATTGAAATGGGTGCTAATCACCCGGGAGAAATACAGTATTTAACAAATATCGTTAATCCATCAGTGGCGCTAATCACTAATGCGGCACCCGCGCACCTGGAAGGGTTTGGTACGTTGGATGGTGTGGCGAAAGCAAAAGGAGAGATATTCGAGGGTTTGTCAGATAATGGTGTTGCTGTTATTAATTATGATGATCCCTATTGCGCATTATGGAAGAAATGTGCAGATAAACACACTATTGTTACTTTTGGAACGAATGAAGCGGCGGATGTTTTTGTGCAGTGGTTAGAGCAAACTGATGGAAGTAAATTCGTATTACATACTAAAGAGGGCTCGGTGCATATATCGCTTGCCATGCTAGGAAAACATAATGTGATGAATGCGCTAGCTGCAAGTGCTGCTGCGTTAGCCGTGGGTGCTGATTTGTCAGAAATAAAAGCAGGTTTGGAAACAGAGTTATCTGTCCCTGGCCGTTCGCAGAAAAAGACCGGCCTGGACGGTTCCACAATAATTGATGATACCTATAATGCAAATCCTGCGTCTTTAGGTGCGGCACTACATGTTCTTTCATCATGTGAGGGTACAAAAATACTGATATTGGGTGACATGGCAGAGTTAGGGGATGCAACAAAGTCGTTACATTGTGATGCGGGAAATGAAATTCTAGCGGCTGGCTTAGATGCGTTTTATGCCACGGGAAAATTTAGTAAGTATGCAGTAAACGCATATTGCGAGAATGGCGGTCAAAATGGGTTGTTTTTTGAAACTCAGGATGCATTGGTAAACACAGTTAAAAATAGTTTGCGCGCAGATGTTACTGTATTGATTAAGGGTTCTAGAAGTATGCGCATGGAACGAATTGTTGCGGCATTAACAGATACCGGAGATATTTGAGATGCTTTTGTATTTGTTCGGTTTATTAGCCGAAACATATAGTGGGTTTAATGTGTTTCAGTATCTGACATTGCGCACGATTTTGGGTGTGCTTACTGCACTTGTAATATCTTTTATGATTGGGCCCTCATTAATCAGAAAACTGAGTTCACGTCAAATCGGTCAACAAGTGCGAGATGATGGTCCACAATCACATCTGTCGAAGGCCGGAACGCCTACTATGGGAGGGGCTTTAATACTGGTTGCAATAGGGGTGAGTACCCTTTTGTGGGCTGACTTAAGTAATCGTTATATCTGGATTGTTTTATTTACCACGTTTGCATTTGGTTCGATCGGTTGGGTTGATGATTATAAAAAAATTGTTAAGAAAGATTCTGGTGGATTGTCGGCGCGAAGTAAATATTTTTCTCAATCTGTCGCCGCTTTAATTATAGCGCTGGCGTTGTATTGCACGGCAACGATACCCGCTGAGACAAATTTAATTGTACCTTTCTTTAAGTCTGTATCTATTGAGCTTGGTTTGTTTTTTATTTTACTCACCTATCTGGTTATTGTCGGGACAAGTAACGCAGTAAATCTGACAGATGGTTTGGATGGATTGGCAATTTTGCCATCAGTAATGGTGGGAGGTGCGTTAGGTGTATTTGCTTATGTTACTGGCCATATTAAATTTGCGGAGTATCTAAGTATTCCGTATATCCCAGGTGTGGGTGAAGTGGGTGTTTTTTGCGGAGCCATGGTAGGCGCGGGATTAGGTTTTTTATGGTTCAACACTTACCCGGCCCAGGTGTTTATGGGTGATGTTGGCGCATTAGCATTAGGTGCAGCACTTGGTGTGGTCGCTGTTATCGTAAGGCAGGAATTAGTGTTGTTCATAATGGGTGGTGTGTTCGTTATGGAAACGGTATCTGTGATATTGCAAGTGGCGTCATTTAAGTTGACAGGAAAAAGAATTTTTCGGATGGCGCCATTACATCATCATTTTGAATTAAAAGGGTGGCCAGAACCCAGAGTGATCGTTCGTTTTTGGGTGATCACGGTAATTTTGGTATTAATCGGATTGGCGACGTTGAAAATACGTTGATGCTTGTGCTGAAAGAAGTGTTAAACAAGTGTCTATAAACGTTTATCCGGCGGGATTAGATTTATGTTAAACACAAGTTTGAAAAGAGATATGGCTGAAAATCGCGTATTGATCGTTGGTTTAGGTAAGACAGGGTTGTCTTGCGCGCGCTACTTAGCGAAAAAAGGTTACTCCGTTGCAGTAACGGATAGTCGTGTAAAACCACCTGAACTTGACACACTGAGCAATGAATATCCTGACATCGCAGTATTTACAGGCGGATTCGACCCTGATGCCTTTGGTGTGGCAGAACAAATAATCATATCTCCCGGTGTGTCGTTGGATGAACCGATTATATCTGACGCTATAAAGCAGGGTGCGAATGTTATTAGTGATATTGAATTATTTTCCCAATATGTTAACGCACCTGTTATTGCGATTACAGGATCAAATGGTAAAAGTACCGTCACAACGTTGTTGGGTGAGATGGTTCAGCGTGCAGGATTGACTGCAAAGTTGGGTGGTAATCTGGGTACGCCCGTTCTTGAATTGTTATCTGACACATTGTCGGACGCATCACCAGACAATGTAAAACCTGATTTTTACATTTTGGAGTTATCCAGCTTTCAGCTCGAAACCACGTATTCTCTGCATCCGATTGCATCTGTTGTGTTGAATGTAAGTGCGGATCATATGGATCGTTATCGTGATATTAGTCATTATTTAGATGTCAAAAAGAAAATTTATCAGGGTGAAGGTGCTGTTGTGGTTAATTTAGATGACCCACTTGTTTCTTCCTTTTCTAATGACTTCTCTAATAACTTCTCTAATGAAGGGTCTTCTGAAAATAAAAAATCTGATAAAAATAGAAAGATAATTTGCTTTACTTTGAATGAGCCGGGTGACGCGGTTTATGGTTTGCGAAAAGTAGCCGGTTGTAATTGGTTGGCTCGGGGCGAAGAAAATCTAATAAGTGAAACTGATATGAAAATTAAAGGAAAGCATAATTTAGCTAATTCGCTGGCGGCTTTGGCGTTGGCCGAAGCGATTGGTTTGCCACTCGAAAAAACTATTCCATGCCTGTCTGATTTTAGGGGGCTGCCACACCGTATGCAGTGGCTAGGTAATTATAATCATGTGGATTGGTATAATGATTCAAAAGCGACAAATGTAGGAGCAACTGTTGCCGCAGTTGGTGCGTTAACCGGAAAGGTGGTTTTAATCGCGGGAGGTGAAGGTAAGGGTGCAGATTTTTCTCCATTAAAAAAAATAGTTGAACAAAAAGCAAAAGCAGTTGTGTTATTGGGGCAGGATGCGGAACTTATAGCGCATGCATTAGGTTCTAATGTCAAGGTCGTTTTTGTTGAAAATATGGAAGAAGCGGTAAAAAGTGCAAATGAGTTAGCTGATGAAGGGGACAGTGTTTTGCTTGCACCGGCGTGCGCGAGTTTTGATATGTATGGCGGGTTTGAAGAACGCGGACTTGATTTTATGAATATCGTTACGAGGTTATATGATTAATTACGCAAAGATATTTGATGGTTTTTGGCAGCGTAAGCAACCTGGGTCGCGAAGCACTTCTCAAAGAAGCTCTTCCCAAAATAATAAAACGCAATCGTTAATATTAGATTACTGGTTTGTCGGATCCGTCGTATGTCTGTTGTGTATTGGGGTTGTAATGACCGGTTCTGCATCAATTGGTATTTCTGATAAAGTAATGCACCAGCCTTTATATTTTCTTACACGGCAAATTGCCTACGTTGGTGTTGGTCTGTTGTTAGCCTTTTGCGTATTGCAGGTGCGCTTGTCATTTTGGCAAAAATCGGGGCCGTTCTTGTTAATAGGCGCGATCACGTTACTTATTTTGGTTGTTGTTCCCGGAATAGGCTTACAAGTTAATGGTAGCGCACGTTGGATCAGTTTAGGTTTTGTAAATTTACAGCCCTCTGAGTTCACAAAATTATTTTTTATTATTTATCTTTCTGGCTATTTAGTGCGACGAGGAGAAGAAATACGCGAAACCCTAAAAGGATTCCTAATACCGATTGTATTGCTGACAATTACAAGTCTCTTGCTGTTCGCTGAGCCTGATTTTGGCGCGGTAGTTGTTTTATCTGCAACCGTTTTTGGTATGTTGTTTCTTGCCGGAGTAAGGCTGTTACATTTTACGGTATTTGTTGCCGTGGTTATCGCAGCGCTGGTCGGGATGGCATTTTCCGCACCGTATCGTATGCAACGTTTGACTACATTTTTAAATCCCTGGGATGACCCTTTTAATAGTGGATTTCAGCTCACCCAAGCATTGATTGCGTTTGGTCGGGGTGAATGGTTTGGCGTAGGCTTGGGTGCCAGTGTCCAAAAATTGTTTTATTTACCGGAAGCTCATACTGATTTTGTTTTTGCTGTGATTGCAGAAGAATTAGGTTTGGCGGGATCGTTTATAGTTATCGGTTTGTTTTCTATCGTTGTATGGAGGATTTTATATGTTGCTTCCCAAGCAGAGAAAATTGGAAACTGCTTTGCAGCATATCTTGCATACGGTATTGGTCTGTGGCTTAGCTTACAGGTAATTATTAACTTAGGTGTGAATATGGGTGTATTACCAACCAAAGGATTGACATTACCATTGATGAGTTATGGTGGTAGTAGCATGGTTATGGTGTGTATATCTTTGGCGATTGTAATGCGCATTTTTTATGAAGTGCATAATGAAGGAGAATCGTCTGGCAAAAATGCATTTCGTTCTAATAAAAGAAATAAACGACGTAACTATAAAAAATAGTTATAAAAAATAGTTATAAAAAATAGTTATAAAACATAGCTATAAAACGGACGATGCAATATAGCTATAACAATATAGCAACAAAATTTTCTAAGGAACGGATAATTGGATAGTTATGAGTAAAAAACAAATAGACAAGCATTCTAAGGTGAAAATATTGATTATGGCAGGTGGTACCGGTGGTCATGTTTTTCCTGCATTAGCGGTTGCTGAAGAGCTGCGTTCTTCAGGTGTTTCAGTTGTCTGGCTAGGGACGCGACGTGGTTTGGAATCAAATATTGTTCCAAAAGCAGGTTTTCCGATTTCATATATTTCTATCAATGGATTAAGAGGAAAAAATACACTTACACTGCTATTAGCACCGTTCAAATTATTGCTTGCATTAATTCAAAGCTTTTATGTGTTGCTAAGTTTGAAGCCGAATGCGGTACTTGGGATGGGCGGATTTGTGACAGGGCCTGCCGGTGTGGTTGCCTGGGTCCTACGTATACCGCTAATAATACATGAGCAAAATGCTATTGCTGGAATGACTAATCGCCTTCTTTCCAAAATAGCTAGTCAAATTTTTCAAGCGTTTCCAGGCGTATTTGATGATGGTTCTAATGTAATTACCGTGGGAAATCCGGTTAGGACAGATATAGGAAATTTACATACACCAGAAGAAAGGTACAACAGTCGCAATGGTTCTCTACGTTTATTGGTGTTAGGTGGAAGTTTGGGTGCGGTTGCGCTTAATGAGACAGTACCACCTGCTTTGGGTTTGATATCAGAAAAATTCAGGCCGATCGTGTTTCATCAAACAGGTCGCGATAAGCAGGAAGATACTGAAAAATTTTATAAATATGCCCATGTTCAAGCAAAAATTGTACAGTTTATATCGAATATGTCCGAAGCGTATCAATGGGCAGATATCGTTATTTGTAGGGCAGGTGCATTGACGGTAGCAGAGCTAGAAGCGGCTGGTGTTGCGTCAATTTTGGTTCCTTATCCACATGCGGTTGATGACCACCAGACTGCAAATGCGAAGAGCCTCACTGATGCCGGGGCAGGATTGCTTATACAACAAGATAAGCTGACGCCACGTTATCTCAGTGACGTGTTGAGTAGTTTTGCGAAGGAAGACATGACGGAGGTGCGCGAAAGACTATTAAATATGGCGCAAGCAGCATATAAGTTGGCAACGCCGGATGCAGCTCATGAGGTAGCGATGTGGTGTAAGAAGGCTGCCACTTCGGCGAATGATCATGTGGCACAAGGGCCAAAGTGATGGATGTCATGCCTGATATTGATAATACACTAAACAAAAATGGTTTGAATTGGCAGGCCATGCGACGCATTAATCGAATTCATTTTATCGGTGTTGGCGGTGTAGGTATGGGAGGAATAGCTGAAGTTTTATTAAATATGGGTTATCAAATATCAGGCACTGATTTGCGCGAAAATAACATTACACATCGATTGACTGGTTTAGGCGCAAAAATAATAATAGGTCATGATCCGGTAAATATAAGCAATGTCGACGTCATTGTTACATCTTCTGCAATAGCTGATGATAATTCTGAAGTGGTGGCGGCGCATAAAAATAGAATACCCGTTGTGCCGCGTGCAGAAATGTTAGCCGAGATTATGCGTTTTCGTCATGGTATTGCGGTTGCTGGAACGCATGGGAAGACAACAACAACAAGCTTAGTGGCGAGCTTGCTTGCAGAAGGTGGCTTGGATCCAACTTATGTTATTGGTGGGCGGCTCAATAGTACCGGAGGCAATGCAAAGTTGGGCGAAAGCCCTTATCTGGTTGCCGAAGCGGATGAAAGTGATGCGTCATTTCTTTATTTGCAACCGATGCTTGCGATTGTAACTAATATTGATGCAGATCACATGCGCACCTATGGAGGTGATTTTTCTCGCCTACGCAATACGTTTGTTGAATTTTTGCATCACCTGCCATTTTATGGATTGGCTATTTTGTGCATTGATGATCCGGTAGTGCTTGAAATGTTACCGGAAATATCCAGACCCACAGTGACTTACGGCATAGAAGGTGATGCTGATATTGTGGCTAAAAATATTAAACAGAAAGGAGCTATCACAACATTTAGTGTTATGCGCCGTGATAATGAAATACCATTAGAAATTACGTTAAATTTGCCAGGAAAACATAATGTATTAAATGCGTTGGCTGCGATTGCGGTGGCACATGAACTAGGTGTGGATGATGATTCAATACTAAGGGCACTAAAACAATTTGAAGGGATCGGACGGCGAATTCAAAATTATGGAGAAATAAAGACGGAACAAGGTGAAGTTCTGCTAATTGACGACTATGCACATCATCCAAGCGAACTTTCTGCGGTGATCGAAGCCGTTCGTAGTGGATGGCCCAATCGTCGATTGCTTGCTGTTTTCCAGCCGCATCGTTACAGCAGAACACAGGATTTATTTGAAGATTTTACTATTGTATTGTCCGAAGTGGATGTGCTTGTTTTGTTAGATGTGTTTTCAGCGGGTGAAGATGTGATTGCCGGCGCCGATGGGCGTACTTTGTGTCGTGCGATACGTAACCGTGGGCAGATTGATCCGGTATTTGTTGAAAATATTGATGACATACTTCACACGGTTAAGGGCTTGATGAAAGACGGCGACATAGTGTTGGTGTTAGGTGCAGGTGATATTGGTTCGATTGCCCCAGTATTATCGACGGAATTGTTGGGGGATTCTACACTGCGCAACTCATTACAAAACACGTCTTTGCAAAACAAGTCTTCTCAAAACGATGCATTAAAAAACATTCCATTAAAAAACAAGGTTCCGAAACTGAGCCGTCGTAAGGAAGATAAGTCATGATGGCGGCACGACAATCTTCGTTTAGGGGCGTAATGTTAAAAAACGAACTAATGGCACGTCACACATCATGGCGTGTGGGTGGTCCGGCAGATCATTTTTATAAACCAGCCGGCATGGATGATTTGGTTTTGTTTTTACAACAGTTAACGAAAAATGAACCAGTTTTCTGGTTAGGCTTAGGTAGCAATTTATTGGTACGTGACGGCGGTATACGTGGAACGGTTATTTGTACCAGTGGTGCGCTAAATGACCTGGTATTTTTGCAGGACCAGCGTATTCGCGCCGAGGCAGGTGTGTCATGTGCCAAAGCAGCGCGTTTTTGTGTGCAGAACGGCCTTGCAAAAGCAGAATTTTTAGCAGGAATTCCCGGCACGATGGGTGGTGCTGTTGCTATGAATGCGGGTGCGTTTGGAGGTGAAACCTGGCAGTTAATCGATGAGATTGAAACAATTGATAGCACAGGTCTGCGTCGTATGCGATCTCCCAATGACTATCAAGTTAAGTACCGTGAGGTAACCGGCCCAGAAGGAGAATGGATTGCTGCGGTTTATTTAAAGCCAAAATCAAATTTAGCAGACTTTTCGTTAAAAGATGAGAAGGGTGTTGGTAAAAAGCAAATAAAGCAACTTTTAATGTTGCGCAATAGTACACAACCAACTCAACAAGCGTCGGCAGGATCTGTGTTTAGAAATCCTCCTGGAAAGTATTCAGCGCAATTGATTGAAAGTGCGGACCTGAAAGGAAAGTGTATTGGAGGTGCATGTGTTTCGGATAAGCATGCAAATTTTATTGTCAACATGGGCAACGCCAGTGCGATGGACATCGAGTCGTTGATTGAGTATGTAAAACGGGCGGTTAAACAATTTCATGGCGTCGATTTAACTGAAGAAGTGCATATAGTCGGAGAACCAGCAAAGTGAACGCGGCAGAATTTGGAAAGGTGGCTGTATTGATGGGTGGATTATCCGCTGAACGTGAAGTGTCATTAAAAAGTGGTCAGGCAGTGCTGGACGCCTTGCGGCGTAAACAGGTTGATGCGCATGGTATTGATGTGGACAAAAATATTATTAAAATATTGCTTGATGGTGGATTTGATCGTGTTTTTAATGTTTTACATGGTCGAGGTGGAGAGGACGGGGTAATGCAGGGCGTTCTTGAAAAGCTGGGGTTGCCGTTCACTGGTAGTGATGTTCTGGGAAGTGCATTAAGTATGGATAAGTTGCGAACCAAACAAATATGGATTAGTCAGGGTATTCCAACACCTTTGTTTAAGATTATGAATGAGTCAACAAATTTTGATGATGTATGTAATGAACTGGGGCTTCCGTTAATTGTTAAACCAAATCATGAGGGGTCAAGTGTTGGGATGTCTAAGGTAGTGCAAGCAGCGGACTTGAGTGCTGCTTACAAGTTAGCCTGTAAATATGATGCTGAGGTAATTGCTGAGCAATGGATTGACGGCGATGAGTATACCGCAACAATTTTAGGTGATGATCCTTTGCCGCTTATTCGTTTGGAGACACCAAGAGAATTTTACGATTACGCAGCAAAATATAGTGCAACAGATACATCTTACCATTGCCCTAGTGGATTGCAGCAACAAACAGAAGAAGAGTTAAAGCAGCTTGCATTAACAGCATTTCATTCGATTGGTGCGAGTGGCTGGGGGCGAGTTGATTTCATGTGCGATACAAAAAATAATCCCTGGTTTATCGAAGTCAACACAATACCGGGAATGACGGACCATAGTTTGGTGCCGAAGGCTGCGAGTGAGGCCGGTCTTGATTTCGATGAGTTGGTTTGGAGGATATTGTCTTTCACAAACAACACGGATAATAAACTTTGAAATTGCCAAGCAAATTATTGATTGTTGGTGCCCTGACTGGTTTGGTGTTTTGGGGTGTGACGGTTCTGTTCGAGTCTGATTCCGTGCCGTTTAAAAAAGTTAGGGTTGACGGCTTATTTGAGCATGTTAGTCAAGAGCATTTGCAAAATATAATTACAAATAATATTTCGGGCGGTTTCTTTAACGTAGATGTCGCCAAAATAGAGAGTACGGTAAAAGAAATGCCGTGGATTCAATCTGCCTCAGTTAGACGTGTATGGCCGGATACATTACGAATCACTGTAAAAGAACAGGAAGCAGTTGCGATTTGGAATAACAACGGATTACTGAATGCGCAGGGAGCAATATTTTATCCGGAATTAAAGAGTATGCCTGGTGATTTGCCTCATTTACGTGGTCCTGAAGATTCGCACAGCGTTATGTTGAGCCAATACAAAGAAATGACCCGGAAGTTAAGTAATATTGACCAAAAAATTTCAGTATTGGAAATGGATGATCGTCAAGCATGGCGAATTGTATTGAATAATGATGTTGAGCTGGTGGTTGGGCGTATCAATGTATATCAAGCATTGGATCGATTTGTTGACGTTGTAAGTGGGGTATTTTCAAAAAATATGAAAGATATCGCACAAGTTGATCTTCGCTATACAAACGGGTTCGCGGTTAAGTGGAAATCCACGCACTTGTCTATGATGGAGAGTTCTACGTTGCAGAACCCTTTGTTGCAGAACGTTATGTTACAAAATGGCGACTCCTTGAGGAGGAATAATTAATGTCCAAAAAGTCTGACAAGAATCTGATTGTTGGTTTAGACATTGGTACATCCAAAGTGGTAGCGATTGTTTGTGAAATTACGCCGGACGATGAAGTGGAAGTAATTGGTATTGGTATGAATCCATCAAAGGGCTTAAAAAAAGGTGTAGTCGTCAATATTGAGTCTACGGTGCAATCGATTCAACGAGCAGTTGAAGAAGCGGAATTAATGGCAGGGTGTCAAATTTCTTCCGTTTATGCCGGTATTGCAGGTAGTCACATTCGCAGTTTGAATTCTCATGGCATTGTTGCGATTCGAGATAAGGAAGTTGTTCAAGGTGATGTTGATCGTGTTATTGATGCAGCGCGCGCGGTTGCGATTCCTGCTGATCAGAAAATTTTACACATTCTTCCGCAGGAATTTATTATCGATAAGCAAGAAGGCATTAGAGAGCCCGTCGGTATGGCAGGTGTTAGATTAGAGGCGAAGGTACATCTGGTCACTGGTGCCGTTAGCGCGGCGCAGAATATTATAAAGTGTGTACGCCGTTGTGGTCTTGAAGTAGACGATATTATTTTAGAGCAGCTAGCCTCTAGTTATTCCGTACTGACAGACGATGAGAAGGATTTGGGCGTTTGCCTGGTTGATATAGGCGGTGGCACGACTGATATCGCCGTTTTTACTGAAGGTTCAATTAAGCATACTGCGGTCATACCTATTGCTGGTGATCAGGTAACCAACGATATCGCTGTTGCTTTGCGTACACCTACACAATATGCAGAAGAGATTAAAGTTAAATACGCGTGCGCATTAACACAGCTGGCGAGTCCGGATGAAACTATAGAGGTGCCCAGTGTAGGCGATCGTCCGCCAAGACGTTTAGCACGGCAAACTTTGGCGGAAGTTGTCGAGCCTCGTTATGAAGAGTTACTTGGATTGGTTCAGGCAGAATTACGCCGTAGCGGATTTGAAGATATATGTGCGGCCGGTGTCGTGCTAACGGGTGGCAGTTCAAAAATGGAAGGTGTGATTGAGCTTGCTGAAGAAATTTTTCATGTGCCGGTGCGACTGGGTTATCCGCAACATGTTATCGGCTTGATAGATGTTGTATGTAATCCAATACATGCTACAGGTGTCGGGTTACTTTTGTACGGTCATCAACACCGAGATGACCGGAAAATGGATACGTCGTTAAATAAAGGATTTAAAGGTGTGTTGGGGAAAATGAAGAGTTGGTTTCAGGGAAATTTTTAGCTGTTAATTTTGTTTTTGCTTAACGATTGTTGCTTAACATTTGTTGTTTAATAAGTTTCGTAAATTTGTAATTGTAATTTAAATCAAAACCTAATGTGGAGGTCACAACATGTTTGAATTAATGGATGCGTATACACAAAACGCAGTAATAAAGGTCGTCGGTGTCGGTGGTGGTGGTGGTAATGCTCTTGAGCATATGGTGGCACAAAATATCGATGGTGTTGAATTTATATGTGCGAACACGGATGCGCAAGCACTGAAAAATTCGTCTGCACGGACGATCTTACAATTAGGTACAAATATCACAAAAGGATTGGGGGCAGGTGCAAACCCGGAAGTGGGAAGACAGGCTGCATTGGAAGATCGAGATCGTATTGCAGAAGTGATCGAAGGGGCAGATATGCTATTTATCACCGCGGGTATGGGGGGGGGGACCGGTACGGGTGGTGCGCCGATTGTAGCTCAGGTTGCCAAGGAAATGGGTATTCTAACGGTTGCAGTGATTACCAAACCTTTTCCATTCGAAGGGCATAAGCGATTAGCCATCGCCGAAGACGGTATAAAGGAGTTGAGTGAATATGTCGATTCACTCATTACGATACCTAACCATAAATTGATGGCGGTGTTAGGCAAGCAAATCACATTGTTAGACGCATTTAAGGCAGCTAACGATATTTTACTCGGCGCTGTTCAAGGTATCGCGGAGCTTATCACTCGACCTGGTTTAATAAATGTCGATTTTGCGGATGTGCGTACTGTGATGTCGGAAATGGGGATGGCGATGATGGGTACGGGTTGTGCTCAAGGTGATGGACGGGCCAGAGAGGCCGCCGAGTCCGCAATCGGTAGCCCGTTATTAGAAGATGTAAATTTAACAGGTGCCAGGGGGATTCTCGTCAATGTCACTGCGGGTCTTGATTTGGCAATTGGTGAATTTGAAGAGGTTGGCAACACGATTAAGGAATTTGCATCTGAAAATGCAACAGTTGTGGTAGGTACGGTCATCGATCCAGAAATTACCGATGAGCTGAGGGTCACTGTGGTCGCAACCGGCTTAGGTAGAAACTTAGAGCAAGAAGATAAGCCTATGAAATTAATACACAAAAATGCTGTGGGCGAGGTTGATTATGGGCAATTGGAGAGGCCTACCGTGATTCGTAATCAAGTTGCTGGAGATCGGTTTTCGACGGCTGCAAGTACCAATATTGACTACTTGGATATACCGGCATTTTTAAGGAGGCAGGCTGACTAAACACGTTTGCGGACGAGCACGGTGATTAATTATACAGTAATGTTTTTTTAAGCCTATTTTAAGGCCAAAAAGCGGATAATTGACGATATAAACTTAGAAGAATTTGTTTCTAAATTTATCTTTAGATATGTGATGTAAGTCCGATAGTTTTCTAGGCAATCGCGAAAGGCTGTGTTAGAATTTTGCGAACCTGTGAGATTTTTGATACACTTGTGATTTATTTGACACACATTAATTTTTGAGTCTAAATACACAGTGTTTGCTCATTGTCTGTCTTTTTTTAATGATGGCGATGAAAATAATGTGCAAGCAAAAGTGCTTCCAAAGAGCGGGTGACTGAGGTCGACGACTAAACGTTGGTGACAATAGCTGGCAAAGAACTACAGCTCAAAAAGTCGCGAGTTATTATATAGATAGCTACTAATTGCTAGGTAACAGTTTTTAATCAGGTGATTTATTATCAGATAATTGTCCAGGCAGTATCCAGGTAACAATTTAGTGGCATTTTTCCAATTTTAAGCATCTTTTGTTAAGTACCTTTGTGAAGTACGAAGGTTACAGGAATTAACCAATAACTATGATTAAACAACGCACATTAAAAAATGTCATACGGGCAACCGGGGTTGGTTTACACACTGGCGAGAAAGTTTACGTCACGCTTCGACCGGCTGCACCTGATAGCGGAATTATTTTCCGCAGAATTGATTTAGATCCCCCAGTTGAGATAGAGGCGAAACCGGAAAATGTTGGCGGTACGCGCTTGTCTACCACATTGGCGAAGGATGGTGTGCGGATTTCTACTATTGAGCATTTACTCTCTGCTTTTGCAGGTTTGGGAATTGATAATGCGTACATTGATCTCAGCGCACCGGAAGTACCTATCATGGATGGTAGCGCCGGACCTTTCGTATTTTTAATACAATCTGCTGGTATAGAAGAGCAGAATGTACCTAAACGGTTTATTCGAATAAAAAAATCGGTCCTAGTGCAGGACGGTGACAAATGGGCCAGGTTTGATCCATTTGAGGGTTTTAAGGTGTCTTTTAAAATTGATTTTGATCATCCGATGTTTCAAAGTCATAGCCAGGATACCAGTATAGATTTTTCCACCACGTCTTTTGTTAAGGAAGTAAGTAGAGCACGCACTTTTGGGTTTATGCGCGATATCGAACAACTTCGAGAAAATAATCTGGCCCTGGGTGGTACGCTTGATAACGCCGTTGTGCTTGATAATTATCGAGTATTAAATGAAGGCGGTTTGCGTTATGAGGATGAATTTGTAAAACACAAAGTGCTTGATGCGATTGGCGATCTTTATTTGCTTGGCCGCAGTTTAATCGGTGCGTTTAGTGGTTGTAAATCAGGTCATGAATTAAATAACCAGCTTTTGCAGGCCTTAATTGCTGATCAGGAAGCCTGGGAACTTGTGTTTGATGATGAAGAGTCAGCACCCATTTCATTTGCGCAACCACTTTTGGCTATTAATTAATTGGTTTAGCAGCTATTTTAGTAATACTACTTATTAAGAGCTTTTTGTTGGGACTCTTTGTTACGACTTTTTGTTAAGCGAAGCCAGATAACTATCTGGCTTTTTTTGTTCTAAATTTCCTATAATAATCAACAATTAGGTCACCGCTTTTTTTGAAACCGAGGGAAAGACAGTTATCAATGGTGTTTATTTGGCCATTAATAAACTTTATATTATATTACAATAAGTTATAGGTTAATAATGTTTGTAAAGCTTGGTTTTTGTGAGCGGATTCGCGGTTCTGGGTATTATTTATGCTAACATTAGGTTGTTCTGTGGCGTTTGCGTTTGCTGGCCAATGTTTTAGCTAGATTGAGTAGTGCTTTTTTCAATTTTGGTTCATTTAAGTTGTTTGCAGCAGAACTGATTTGAGACAAAGTTTTCCCCGACAGGGTAAATGGATTTAGGTTTTCAGCCTGTATAGGTTTTGACGGGCCATAGGCATAGGTATTAGGCGCACTATCGGCATACAAGCTAGAGGGATCGACTTTTATACGTGTATGTTTTAGTTTAGTAAGCCCAGACATTTGTTTGAATTTTTCAAATATTTCAGGCAGTTGTAGTTTGGCCTTAGTTAACCAGGCTGCAGAGTCGACTGTTATAATCATTGTTTCATTTGAAATATTACAGAAGAAGATGTGTTTTTTTAAGGGCTCACTAAGTAAGTTCAGTAATATTTGATTGGAGCGAGCTAAAAATTGCGCGTGACTGACCAATGTATGTAGTTCGTTGGACTGGTCAGATAAAAGTTTATTTAATTTTTGGTATTTGCTCATTGTTCATGTTGAAAGGAATTGGGTCGATATTACTATAGGTAAAAGTAAACTCTTAGTTTAGCCAATGGTTCTTAAATTTTAGCTAACGGCACCTTTTGTAGCTAATGGATTTTAAATTGTAGCTAATGGCTTTAATTTTTACTACTGATATTATTTTTCGCTAATTGCATTAACCGCGTATGTGTGCATGTTATTGGCTGAGTTGCAGAAAGTTCTGTATAATATTCGATCGTATCAAGTTGATACACAAAGTAGTTAAGCAGTAAGTAAAAAAGTACCGTAAAAAATATATTGGAAGTCTCCACGAAGTATAGTGCCTATGCGCAGTAAGAAATTTAGTAATTTCAAGCAGTTGTAAGGCAACGGACTGAGTATCAATGAATATAATTCTTATTAGAAAGCACAGCGGTGGTTCAGGTTATATCAATCTGAATAGACGTCGATTATTCGCTTTTGCGTTAGTCACGATGGTCCTCCTGCCTGGTGGGCTGGCGTATACAGGTTATTGGTTAGGTAAACAGAGCGTGAAATTTCAGCCTGATGTTTTATACGCTGTATTACAAGAGCAACTAGAACAACAGGATTTGCAAATTAACAATACGAAGCGCGATGTTGAAGATAATATGAGCGCGCTGGCGTCACGCCTCGGCTCGCTTCAAGCGCGTGTTATTCGCTTGGATGCGTTGGGTCAGCGGCTTACAAAAATGGCGAAACTGGATAAAGGCGAGTTTAATTTTGACAGCGTACCTGCAGTCGGTGGTCCAGCTAGCAGCGAGGTATCGCCAGTAGACGTCCCTGATTTTATGCAAAATATCGCTTTATTATCCAAGCAAATAGAAGATCGTGGCCAACAACTTTCAGTGCTTGAAACAATGATGATGAATCGAAATCTGCAAGCAGAAGTGTTTCCAGCCGGCCGGCCGATCAGAAAGGGCTGGACCTCCTCTTATTTTGGTTTACGAACAGACCCGTTTACCGGGCGACGAGAACACCATAAGGGTATGGATTTTGCTGGCAAAGATGGCAGTGATGTGATTGCCGTTGCAGCGGGTGTTATCACCTGGGCCAGTCGACGCTATGGTTATGGGAATCTCGTAGAAATTAACCATGGAAATGGATATGTCACACGTTATGGCCACAATAAAAAGATTATTGTTAAAGTTGGGGACACCGTTAAAAAGGGGCAAAAAATTTCTCTAATGGGGTCAACAGGGCGTTCTACCGGTCCTCACGTGCATTTTGAAGTGTTGTTTAATGGTCGCACCGTCAATCCAGCCAAATATATTCAAGCCACCCGCTAAGGTCACGTATTAGCCATAGTTGGGGGTGATGACGAAACGGGTGTACGGAGGGAGGTACGACTCCGTGTACTGGTAAGCCCCAACCTTACAGCCATTAATACTAATACATAAAAAAATTCATTACCATTCTCATCCCCTTACTTTATAATCCCTCCCATTTTCTTATTGAAATTAACGGTTTTTGTCCTTATTGAGATAATCAAGTTACGTAATCAAGCACTTAAGCATTGATCACGATAGTTAGCACGATATTTGACAGGAAATAGAGACACTATGGTAGGAAATATATTCAAAAAGATCTTTGGTAGTCGTAACGAACGACTGATCAAGCAGATGCACAGAGATGTCGCACAGATAAACGCGCTTGAATCTCAATTTTCAGCTTTATCTGAGGATGAACTGCGTACAAAGACAGAAGAATATAAGAAACGAGCCGCAAGTGGTGAATCATTAGACAAATTGCTGCCGGAAGCGTTTGCTACCGTCCGTGAAGCTGCAAAACGCGTTCTGGGTATGCGTCACTTTGATGTCCAGTTAATGGGTGGAATGGTACTACATAGCGGCAAAATTGCAGAAATGGGCACAGGTGAAGGTAAAACCTTGGTGGCGACGTTACCTGCTTATCTAAATGCGTTGTCGGGTGACGGGGTACATATTGTGACAGTCAATGATTACCTTGCCCAGCGTGACGCCGCATGGATGGGAAAAATTTATGAATACCTGGGACTGACGGTAGGTGTTGTTATTCATGGGCTTAACCCAGAAGCAAAACGTCAAGCGTATGCCTCAGATATCGTCTATGGTACAAATAACGAGTACGGTTTTGACTATTTGCGCGACAACATGGCGTTCAGTATTGAAGAAAAAGTGCAGCGCAATCTGAACTTTGCGATTGTCGATGAAGTCGATTCCATCTTAATAGATGAAGCGCGTACACCACTCATAATTTCCGGTCAGGCAGAAGACAGCTCTGCGCTCTATCACAAAATTAATAAACTGGCTCCCAAGTTAGTAAAGCAGGAAGAAGAAGACGGGCCAGGTGATTACAGTGTTGACGAAAAGCAGCGACAAGTATTGCTAACCGAAGAAGGGCACCAACATGCTGAAGAATTGCTGTCCGAGGACGGCACACTTGGTGAAGGGGAAAGCCTTTATAGCGCCAGTAATATCAGCCTGGTGCATCATGTGTACGCTGCATTACGCGCTTATTCGCTGTTCCAGAAAAACGTTGATTATATTGTAAAAGATAATCAGATTGTGATTGTCGATGAGTTCACCGGGCGAACCATGCCTGGCCGGCGTTGGTCGGATGGTTTACATCAAGCTGTAGAGGCAAAAGAAGGCGTTGAGATTCAGCATGAAAATCAAACCCTCGCGTCAATAACATTTCAAAATTATTTCCGGCTTTATAATAAACTGGCGGGCATGACGGGTACGGCTGACACGGAAGCGTTTGAGTTTCAGCAAATTTACAAGCTGGAAGTTGTTGTCATTCCAACTAATAAACCCATCGGTCGTGTAGATAATAGTGATCTTGTTTTTCTTACTCCCAAGGAAAAATATCAAGCATTGTCAGAAGACATTGTGGATTGTCGAAAACGCGGCCAGCCGGTGCTTGTCGGTACCGCGTCAATAGAAACATCCGAGCATCTGTCATCGCTACTCAATGACTCAAAAATTGATCACCAGGTATTGAATGCAAAATTTCATGAAAAGGAAGCTGAAATTATTACCAATGCCGGCCGACCGGGATCAGTCACCATTGCAACTAATATGGCAGGTCGCGGTACAGATATCGTATTAGGCGGTAATCTGGAAGTCGAAATTAATGCGCTTACTGCGCAGAAAAAGCAGCCAGACGATAAAACAATTGAACAGGTGCGTGCTGATTGGAAAAAGCGTCACGAACAGGTGATCGAAGCGGGCGGGTTACATGTGATTGGTACTGAACGCCACGAATCGCGCCGTATTGATAATCAGTTACGTGGCCGTTCCGGTCGTCAAGGCGACCCTGGATCCAGTCGGTTTTATTTGTCCCTGGAAGATAACTTGATGCGAATATTTGCTTCTGATCGCGTTTCAACGATGATGCAAAAATTAGGCATGGAAGAAGGGGAAGCTATTGAGCACCCATGGGTTTCCAAAGCAATCGAAAATGCGCAACGAAAAGTAGAAGGACGTAACTTCGACATCCGTAAACAGTTATTGGAATACGATGATGTCGCCAATGATCAGCGTAAAGTAATATACGAGCAACGCAATGAGCTCATGGCCACTGATGATATATCTGAAACAATCAAAACGATTCGCGAAGATGTAGTGAACAGTGTTATAGCTGCTCATATTCCGACTCAAAGCATGGAAGAACAGTGGGACGTGCCTGGGTTAACGGAAGCGCTTGAACGGGAACTTGGTCAGAAAATGGAAATACAAGCCTGGCTGGATAGTGATGATCATCTGCATGAGGAAACACTCTATACTCGAATTCACGAGGAGTTGGCTAAAAGTTACGTTGAAAAAGAGGATTTGGCAGGAAAAGGTGTGGTTCGCCATTTTGAAAAAGCCGTCATGTTGCAGGTAGTGGATTCGCTATGGAAAGATCATTTAGCCGCAATGGATCATTTGCGACAAGGGATTCATCTACGCGGATATGCACAGAAAAATCCAAAACAAGAATATAAACGTGAAGCGTTTGAATCTTTTATGCAAATGCTGGAACGCATTAAAACAGAAGTAGTCAGCGTTGTTTCCAAGGTACAGGTACGTGCCGAGGAAGATGTCGAAGCCGTTGAAGCGCAACGACGCCAGGGGGCAGCGTTGCAGTTTCAACATGCTGATGCATCTGCTATGGCGTTGTCTGATAGTGGTGAAGGTGGTGAAAATGCAGTGCAGGCCGGAGAACAACACACTCCTTTTGTACGTGACGGAAAGAAAGTTGGACGTAATGATCCATGTCCTTGTGGATCAGGTAAGAAGTTCAAACAGTGCCACGGTAAAATTCAATAGCGCTAAGCTAGAAAAACTTCACCGCAAAGGGCGCAAAGTAAATATTAGTTAGTTGCAATAAACCTTTGTGTTCTTCGCGCTTTTGCGATGAAAATACCTTTAGTGAGACGTCTCACACTACAAACAAACCTTAGGATTTATTATGGCCGTTGGACAAACCGTGCTTCCTGTTTTGCTTCCTGTGGAGGGTGTCTGTTTAGGGGCAACAAGTGCAGGCATTAAATCACCAGGTCGTAAGGATCTGGTTGTTATTAGTTTGGATAAAGGAGCAACCTGTGCAGGTGTCTTTACCCAGAATAAGTTTTGTGCTGCGCCGGTCATCATTGCACGTCAAAATATGTCGGAAACGACACCAAGGTTATTTGTTATCAATACCGGTAACGCGAACGCCGGTACTGGTAAGCAAGGGTTGTCTGATGCGCGAGCCGTCTGTAGCGCATTAGCTGCGTTGCACGAATGCCAGGCAAATGAAGTTTTACCCTTTTCGACAGGCGTTATTGGCGAAATTTATCCACTGGAAACGGTTAAATCAGGGTTGCCAGGGACTTACCAGGCACTGAATAAAAACGGTTGGGTGGATGCAGCAAATGGTATATTGACGACTGACACGTTTGCCAAGGGAGCTTCAAAGAAAATTTCCATTGATGGTCATGCCGTTACGGTGACGGGTATCGCCAAGGGCTCAGGCATGATTCGACCGGACATGGCCACTATGCTTGCTTTTATTGCGACCGATGTGGCTATATCAAAAAAATTGCTGGATCAGTGCTTGCAGACGTCTGTTGCGGCATCATTTAATCGAATTACCGTGGATGGTGATACGTCGACAAACGATGCCTGTATATTAATGGCGACTGCCAAGAGTAATTTGCCATTAATTAAAGAAGAAAATGAAGTTTACCGTAAAGTTTGTGACGCTATTGCTGAGGTTTGTGAGCAGCTAGCACAAGCTATCGTTCGTGATGGCGAGGGGGCGACCAAACTTATTACAATCGATGTTTTCGAAGGGACATCTGAGCAAGAATGCAAAGAAGTTGCTTACACCATTGCGCATTCGCCTTTAGTCAAAACGGCTTTTTTTGCCAAAGACCCGAACTGGGGTCGAATTCTGGCTGCAGTTGGTCGCGCCGATGTAGAAAATTTAGATATTAGCGCAATGAGTATATTTCTTAATGATGTGTGTATCGTCAGCAATGGGGGCAGGGCGCCGGGTTATACCGAAAAATCAGGGCAGGACGTAATGGATCTGGATGAAATTACGATAAGAGTCAATCTGGGACGGGGTTTATACAGTGCGCGTATCTGGACTTGTGATTTATCATATGACTATGTGCGCATCAATGCCGAGTATCGAAGTTAAAAACTGAAATTAAAAAAAATGTTATGCACCGTATGCATGTTGTCGTTGCCGCAATAAATGACCGTCAGGGGCGGATTTTGCTGACGCAAAGACCCGATCACGTGCATCAAGGTGGTTTGTGGGAGTTTCCGGGTGGCAAAATTGAAGCCGGTGAAAATGTGTATGCAGCACTTAAAAGAGAGCTCAATGAAGAGCTTGATATTATTACGCAACAAGCGCACCCGTTAATCAGAATACATCACGATTATCCAGATCAATCAGTATTACTGGATGTGTGGCGAGTGACTGGCTTTACAGGGAAGGCCTATGGCCGAGAGGGACAGCCATTAGAATGGGTTAGCATAGATCAATTATCAACGTTTAACTTTCCTGATGCGAATCAGTCGATTATAAAAGCATTGCAGCTACCTTCTGTTTATCTCATTACGAAATCTCAAATAACAGATACGTCACAATTTTTTGCAAAACTGGAGATGCTGCTACAGGCTGGTATTAAGCTTGTTCAGTTTCGATTAAAAAATTCGGAAATTAGCGAATTTCGTCAACTGGCGATTGAAACTTTACGTTTTTGTCGATTATACGGCGCAAAGTTATTAATAAATGCGGATCCTGGTCTCGTTGAAGAGCTGGGTGTAGACGGTGTGCATCTTTCCAGTGATCGTTTGATGGCGTTACATAGTCGACCCGTTAGCATGGATAAATGGGTTGCCGTATCCTGCCATAATGCAGAAGAACTAAAACACGCTATCAAAATCGGTGCTGATTTTGCTGTACTTTCTCCGGTGCTCGAAACGAAAAGTCACCCAGATGCGGACACGCTAGGTTGGACTACATTTTTCGAGTTAGTTGATGAAACGACAATGCCTGTTTTTGCGCTAGGTGGCATGAACCCACAACAAATGTCAAAGGCGTTTCAACACGGCGCACAAGGTATTGCGGTGCTTAGTGCGTTATGGGATACAGAAGGGGAAGCGCAGGATATAGGGCGAGCAGTAAAAGAGTATTTAATTTAATTACTTAATTTAGTTACTTAACGTAACTACAGTTTAACTATCTCCAGAGTTCACTTGAAATTCGTTTTCGACTCCGCTGCCAATGCTGTAAGAATCACTTGCCCATTCTCCAAGGTCGATAAGCTTGCACCTTTCGCTACAAAAAGGCCGCCAGGGTTGCTCGGATTGCAATGCCACTTGTTTTGAGCAGGTGGGGCAACTTAAAATTATTTTCGATTTTTTAATATTACTCATTATTTGATGTTTCAAATTATAACATACAACAAGATAATTGAAATTGAACGTCCTGTTCGGTTTGTTTAGGGCGCGTCGCTGGCGTTGCTTCCATAAAGCGTATGGAAAATCGATGTTTGCCACCGCTTATTTCGGCAAAATAAGGGGACTTTTTTGAAACAAGCGCCCTAATAAGTTGGCAAGTATTGTCTGTTTCAAGTTTTTTTTGGTAGTTGCCCGCTACCGCAGTCTCTTTTTGAGGGGTCGCACTTTCTCTCAACAGTTTTAATAAAAAACTAACTGATAACTGTACTATTTCCAATGAGCTAAACCATTGATTGATTAGTTGCCGACGTTCACTGGCCGCTTGCTGTAACCAGAAGTGATAAACCGGGATATCAAAATCACAGGTGCCGCCAGGAATACTATTACGTTGCATGATACTTTTTAATAATTCATTTTGGCGAATATCATTACCGATTTGCCCTTTGATCGAGTACAAATGATGTGTAAGACCTTTTAGATTGTCCAGAATTGAACTTAACAGGCTGTGATCGACTGCGGGCGTTTGTTGCAGGCGGGTCAATGTGGCTTCCTGCCGCTCCAGCTCTTTAATGGTTTCAGACTTGAAATCACCACGATTGATGGTGTAAAGAATATCAATCAGCGTCGAAATTGCGGCACGAGATTCCCATTCCGATTGGCCTTCGAGCATATACTTCAACTGTAGAAATAAAAACTCAAGCCTTAGAAAGGTTCGAATTCGTTCGTTTAACGGTTGTTCATATATGGTTGTTTCGTTCACGCTATGTTCCAAGGTTCCAAG
>JAADIM010000105.1 GCA_013151345.1 Gammaproteobacteria bacterium | reverse complement strand
TTGTAATTGGTTTGTTAGCCGGCGTATTACCCGCGAGGCGGGCTTCGCGTCTGGACCCGATAGAGGCATTAAGAACCGAGTAGTTATTTATATTAATCTAGGTTCAACGCTATACTTTTTAATTCTGCAGTATGAAGCTTCATCGCTTTTCTTCCTTCACTAATTGCATCACGTGCACGATAAAATTCCAGCAAGCCAATATTTTGTAAATGTGGCGAAATTGATATATCGGGTGGGTTCACTGACAAATTACTTCTGGTCAATTGTATTTGTACAATATTTACAGCACTTGCAATTGTGTCGAATAATGAAGGGGGGGCTGGCTTATTATCGTTTGAATTATTGGTCGTCATATTTGACCATAGATTTCTTAATTTATTAGTGAAGGGTGAATTAATTGTGTGATTGTTTTTTGATTTTGTTAATTGTCGACCCGACTGATTCGATATTAAATCAACTGCAATAACAGTATCTGCACCGAGTGCTCTACATAATGAAACAGGTATCGGATTGACCAGTCCACCATCTACCAGCCATTGCTCGTTCATGTATACAGGTGTAAACAGTCCAGGAATGGCTATAGATGCGCGTACGGCGTTCATTACTGAGCCTTCCTTAATCCAAACTTCCGTGCCAGTTTCCAGGTTTGTCGCTACCGCTGCAAAAGTGATTGGCAATTCCTCTATAGGGACATCTGTGACCTGCGTGTTAAAAAAATCAAATAATTTTTTTCCTTCGATTAAGCCGCCGTGAAAACGGATGTCGAGAAATTTCGCTGTTTTTTGCCAATCGAGAGTGAGTACCCAATCCTCTAACTTATCCAGCGAGTTGCCGGCGTACGCCGCACCGACAAGTGCACCGATAGAACTGCCGCAAACGATCCCGGGCTTTATCCCCATTTCTTCCAGCACTCGGATGACGCCTATATGTGCCCAGCCGCGCGCTGATCCACCACCTAATGCCAATCCTATGTTTGGTTGTTTGTTTTGCAATGTTGATAATCCGGACATAAAACCATTTTACATTAAAAGTTTGTCAATGCCCCTAACCTGCCTATCGCAGGGCTTTCACCTACGCGACTTATTTATCGTCTAACTTTTTGCGTAGTGTTCGGTTATCAAGTATTGCGACAATTAAAGCAATTGTAACTATAAACAGTAAACCTTCACTTTGCGCGTACATCCAAAAAGCCCACGCCATACCGGCGCACACAATTCCAATAATTAAATAAGGTAAACCCCTGGCTTTGCCCGGGGGACTCTCAAAGGTTTGACCGTTCCCACGGTCTATCTATCCTAGTTGCTCAGGGGGCAGCAGAATAGCTGGTAACACAGACACCAGAATTATCTACGAAAGTCAGGTCGGAGCTGGACTTATTCCTCTTCACCCTCCAGACGCCTGAAATACGCTTCATCTTCATCATCAGTGTAACCCCCTTCAAACCGCTGATCCCGTGGCAACTTGACTGGATCAGCATCCACCACAAAGTGTCGGATGTCTGTAAAAATAGCCGGGTTTATATCCAACAACGTTTCTACCTCGGTGACTTGCACACCATTCACAGCAGCCAACGTATCACCGGATGTAAATTGCAGAATCGAATTATCCTGAATATCTTCCGGTAGTGGTGCAGGTGGTGCATAAATCGGATTAAGGGTGGCACGCATTAACAATTCTACTTTGCCGCTGATGTCCAGCACCACGCGGCGCTGAATGGTGCCTAATGTGCCTTTTACGCCAATGAGTCGTAGGTTAGTAGCGGTAATATCCGGGGAATTTATATCCGCATCACCGAGACCTAAAAAACTGCCATCGGCGGTGAACATATTCACTGTGCCGGTGCCGGTGTTAAAAAAATTCTCAGTTAAATTTTGCTGCAGTGTGATGTTATTGATAAACACATCGTCGGTGGATTCAAAATTGAAATTGCCGGTATCTGTTGCGCCATTGGTAATGTTGTCTAATGTAATATCACCGTCGGTGTTTTTAATGCTTATGTCGCCACTTGTTGTGTTGTGGGCTTCAAGATGCACCAGTTGGGTGTTTATGTCCGAATCACTAACAGTGCCGTTACCAATGCCATTGGCAGCCTGCAAGGTGGCTTTTTGGGCGGCGAGGTTATTCGCATTCCCATTTGCATCTAACAACGCATTTGCTGTCGTTAAATTTATCGCATTTGGTGCTGTGATGTTGTGAATGGACAAATCACCCTTGTTTGTGGTTAGGGTTAATGAATTGGCCAGAGTTGAATCATTCAACACTAAGGCCTGATCATTCACGATGGTCGCCTGGTTTGCTGAAATGGCCAGATTGGTGAATAGATTATTTTCGCTCAGATTTACATTGGCGGCACCTGTGTTAATATCGGCACCCCCAGTTGATGCGATGTGTGTCCCCGCAGACTGAATAACATCGCCCACGGTGGTGAGATTAAAATCACGTGCTTTTACATTCCGTAGTGTCAGGGTGTTTGCATCCCGTACGCTCACATCTTGTGCGTTGCTTATTTCAAGTGTATTAAAGTCATTCGCGGTATTGTCCAGTGTGATGTTGCCCGTGCCGATTGCACCCGTGTTAATAACAGTATCCCCTGTTAATATTACGCTTGCCTCCGTAGATTGGATGACATCGCCTGCGGTGGTGAGAGTAAAGTCACGTGCTGTTACATCTTGTAGTGTCAGTGCGTTTGTGTCACGCACGATCACATCTTGTGCATTGGTAATTTCAAGCGTATTAAAGTCATTCGCGGCATTGTCCAGTGTGATGTTGCCCGTGTTGGCTGCGCCCGTGTTAATAACGGCATCCCCAGTTGATATTACGCTTACCCCCGCAGACTGAATAACATCGCCTGCGGTGGTGAGCGTAAAGTCACGTGCGGTTACATCCTGTAGCGTCAGGGCGTTAGCGTCGCGCACGATCACATCCTGTGCGTTGGTAATTTCAAGCGTATTAAAATCATTCGTGGCGTTGTCGAGGGTGATGTTGCCCGTGTTGGCTGCGCCCGTGTTAATAACGGCATCCCCAGTTGATATTACGCCTGTCCCCGCAGACTGAATAACATCGCCTGTGGTGGTGAGTTTAAAATCACGTGCGGTTACATCCTGTAGCGTCAGGGCGTTCGCATCCTGTACGATCACATCCTGTGCGTTGCTTATTACAAGCGTATTAAAGTCATTCGCAGCATTGTCCAGCGTGATGTTGCCCGTGTTGGCGGTAAGTGAGGTCAGGGCTGCCACACGCAATCCTGTTGTGTCGTTATCAATATTAGCAATATTTCCATTGATGGCATCCACATTTAAACTTTGCATATTACCTGACAAACGCATGCCATTCGTATCCCGCACGATCACATCCTGTGCGTTGGTAATTTCAAGTGTATTAAAATCATTCGTGGCATTGTCCAGTGTGATGTCGCCCGTGTTGGCTGCACCCGTGTTAATAACGGCATCCCCAGTTGATATTACGCCTGTCCCCGCAGACTGAATAACATCGCCTGTGGTGGTGAGATTAAAATCACGTGCGGTTACATCCCGTAGCGTCAGGCTGTTCGCATCCTGTACGATCACATCCTGTGCGTTGGTAATTTCAAGCGTATTAAAATCATTCGCGGCGTTGTCCAGTGTGATGTTGCCCGTGCTGGCTGCGCCCGTGTTAATAACGGCATCCCCAGTTGATATTACGCCTGTCCCCGCAGACTGAATAACATCGCCTGCGGCGGTGAGGGTAAAGTCACGTGCGGTTACATCCTGTAGCGTCAGGGCGTTCGCATCGCGCACGATCACATCCTGTGCGTTGGTAATTTCAAGCGTATTAAAATCATTCGCGGCATTGTCCAATGTGATGTTGCCATTGATGCCTGCGTCGAATGTTGCGATGTTGGTTACATTAATGGCTCCAGTATCGGTGATACCACCACCAGTAGTAATGACATGTAAATTCTCTGTATTACTCACACCATTTAAAACAATGGCATCGGTACCGTTATTAATGGTAGCAGTATTGGTATTCACAATGGTGACGTTACTTAAATTCACTGCGTTGGTTTGAAAATCTACATTACCCACCGTACCGGCATTCAGCGTGGTGTTATTTGCAACTGTTAATGCATTTGTGCTTTGAATATCACCGTTTGTGGTGACATTCATGTTGAACAATTCACCTTCAATACCCACAGCATCTGTCGCGGTGACGGTTAAATCAATGGTGTTACTGGCATTGGTATTATTAGCAACAACACTAATGCCACCGTTGATATCATTAAGCTTCACGATAACACCATCATTAAGCGTAGTCAGACCAAAATCATTGTTTTGTAGCAGAGTAATATTATTGGCTTGAAGTGTGGTATCACCAGTTACGGTAAAGGCTCCGGTTTGCGAAATATCAGCAAGTGTATTCAGATCCAGGTCATTGTTTACCGTTAAAGTGGATAGTTGGATACTTGACGTATTGCGAAGGCGAACATTATCAAGGGTGCCCGCGTTGTTAGTGATTGTTACACTTCCTTGTAAATTATTTCTGCTGGCGCCGGTAAAATTATTAAGGTTCAGGCTGCCACCATTGGCCAGCGTGAAACTGGATGCGCCACTGACATTGAGTGTGCTATCACCAATATTTGTAACACTACTGCTTGCACCGCCTAAGCCTGTAGTGACATTTAAGCTTGCCATATTGCCCGCAATATTGATGTTGTCATTTTCATTTATCTGAACAGCACCTGCCGCATTAATTTGGACATTGTTTAAAGTATGAGTGTTATTATTAAGTGTTATACCACTGGCGCCTGTATCGAATGTTGCGGTGTTGGTTACATTAAGAACTCCGGTATCGGTAATGCCACCCGTAGCGGTGATATTTAAATTGCCTGTGCCACTAACTCCATTTAAAAAAATGTCATTGGCACCGTTGTTAACGGTAGCGGTATTGGCATTAACAACTTGAACACTGGATAAGTTATTGGATTCTGTAAAATTTATATCTCCGCCAGAAGCAGAAAGAATGGTTGGCCCTGCATTTGTAATAGCATTGTTTTGTGAAATATCGCCATTTGTGCTGGTCAGCGTGAGAACCGAAGCATTACCAAGGGTAATGTTGTTTGTTGTAAGGCTGGAGCCACGTAAATCTAGTGCGTCAGTAATATTAATATTATCCTGTAATTCAAAGGCGGAGCTGTCATATACCGTTAGGCTGGCAAGTGTGTTTGCCATGATGTTTAGTGTGCCGGTAAATTTATTGTTAGATGAATCGAGTGTAACACTGCTGCGATCAGGAATAGTTAGAACTGTATTTCCTTCAACATTGATATTGCCTGAATCTGTGATATTTCCATTTGCGGTTACATTCAGATTCCCACCTACCGTCATTGCAGCCAATAGAGTGCCCGTAAGATCATTATCTACAATATTAGAAGTACCACCTGTGTTTGTTGCAATACTGGTAACAGAATTGCTATTAATATTGACGGTTAAATTATTGCTGTCTGCTATTGTAACTGCTGTACCATTATTTATGTTTACTGTGCCAAAATCATTATTGTTGTTAGCTAAATTGATAGCTCCAGCGGAAGACAAGGTAGTGGTACCCGCTATATCAAGCGGGCCACCGATGATACTGCCTGCGGTTACATTCAGATTACCACTAGCATTATCAGTCGATATATTTCCAAGATTAGCGAGGTTATCAACGTTAATGGTGACATTGCCTCCAGGCGTATCGCCAGGATTTGTCGAGTTAACGGTGGTGATTGAATTGTTATTAACAAAATCTACGCCAGTAACAATCAAATTGCCACCATCAAGATTAATGCTCGCGCCTGCATCAATAATGACGTCACCACCCCCTGTATTATTTGTGTCGGCATTAAGAGTTAAGTTCAGGTAGTCGTCTCCGCCCGATTCAGAAACGTTGGCGTTAATATTGATATCGTGGTGTGCGTTTAGGGTGAGTGAACGTGTGCCATCACCTGGCATATCTTCTAAATTAAGTGGCGAATTTAAGTTTATATTGCCGCCTGTAGGTTCTAACTGATCATCAAGTTCAGGTACACATGGCTGTGGAGAACAAATACCTGGTATTACAGCAGTTTGTACAGTTATATTTGCACCTACACCTAAAGCTGCTTCTAGTGTATTAACGTTTAAAAGAGAATCATTTATTGTTGACTGAAATATGTCACCAGTTTGGGGTGTGCCATTATTTTGATTTCCTATTGTCAAATTACTCGGATCTATCAACCACTCACCATGATCACCCGTTTCAGCATGTACATCTACTGTTGCGCGTAAATCAACATAGTTATGACTGGAGGTTTCAATAAAACCGCCACTACCACTTTGTTCACCGCCTGTCGCGCTTAACCCCCCGTAAGCACGGGTTGCATTATCAGACCACACAATAATTTTTCCACCCTTACCGTTTTCTGTTGCATTGGCACTGATGTCAGTATTTTCACCGAGATAAACGGCTTCGGCATTTTTTATATCTGGATTTTTACCCTGATAATCACCACCCACTAAAACATCACCACCGCCATTGATACCCGAGGCATTAATACTGGCATTGTCAGTTAAACCAACATGATTACCTAATACCTGTACACTGCCACCTTTTCCATTCTGGAGAGATTGCACTGAAACAATGCTGTTACCAATCAGCAACGTGGTATCGGTTGCATCGAATTGAACCGTGCCGCCATTGCCGTTTTGACTATCAGCATTAATAGAGCCGCTGTGATTAATGTTACGTGCATCAAATATCACTGTGCCTGCATCACCATCACTGCTTACATCCACATCACCCATATTGCTTATATCGCCACCAGGACCCGCCAAATAGATAACACCGTCTTTTTCCACGATGGTGCCATCTGTAAAGGAAAAGGCGCGATCCTCATCAATATTATAGATGCTGGACTGAATAGCTTGGGCTTGTCTTGCGGTTAATACAACGCGTCCGCCGTGTGCTTGTATTAAGCCAGTGTTAAGTACACTCGGATCATTTAATTCCAGGATCTCAGTCAATCGATCCGGGGCGATTTGTATACCGAGTTGCTCTCCTTCATCAAAATAGATCTTAATATCACTACCAGCAGCTAACGCCACCGTTCCAAAATTGGCGACCAACAAGCCGTTGTTAACCACTTTCTGACCGAGCAGCGCCAGGGTACCCCCGTTGATGACGGTTAGTTCTCCGTTATTGATAATTAAGCCTGTCGTATTTTCCAGCGCCTTAAAATCAAGACGGCCTTCCATAAAATCCTCTGGGTTAATGTTAAGTGCTGCTGCAAACAATCCCCCGGCATTGACTGTTGCAGTCTCACTAAAAAATACCCCATTAGGGTTGGCCAGAATAATTTGGCCGTTGGCATTAATTCTGCCATGTATTTGTGAAGGGTTTGAATCGAGAATACGATTGAGCGCAATTGATGTTTGATTGGGTTGATGGAAATTGACGATATCATTTGGGTCGAGGTTAAAGCTGTTCCAGTCTATCGCGAGGTTTTGACTCCCCTGCGTGATGGTGGTGGTTAACCCTGAGTGATTTATATTGCCCGCGCCGCCAACAATATTACCACCGGTGGGTTCCGCATAGATATAAGGTGCTAGGGCTAACTGCGCAAATAAAACAGAGCAAGCAAGTGCTCTTACATTTATAGGAACAACTTGTAAAGGAATGCCTTGGTTCGTTTTATTTGCACCGTTGATACTCTCCATAGTCTGGGGTCCTTTGTTTAGTTTTTAGTTAATATAACCGCGCGAGCATTTGTACCGTCAGCAATGGTCAAATTTAAAATGGTATCGTTCGCCCCTTCTGTCCATGCCAAGCCCGTATAGGTTGCTGCAGGTAAGCTGGTGCAACCAACACCACCAGTACTCGTAATCGAGACGTTATAAACATTTATACTCGTATCCGCAGGTGAGATGGTTCCGGTAAAATTGCAACCTTGCACATCATTACCAGCTATGACTCCCAACCCATCAATGGTTAAAGACGTGGCATTGCGTACATTGCCGTGCGTGCCTTGCCAACTACCGGTTACTGTGGCTGCGCTGGAATTTTTATTATAAAGGCTGGTATTTGCTGTTAAGTTTATTGTGCCATCTGTAATAGATATGTCAGTAGTATTTATAAAGGTAGCTGTTACCGAAGTATTGTGTACAAAAGTACCTGCCAGATCAGCCGTGGATGCGACAGGAAATGAATTATCATAGATGGACAGCGTAGCAGTAAACCCAGTATCTACAACAGTTAACTGAGAATCAAAAAAACTCTGTATATCAATAGCAGTGGAAAATACCATCATACGGCCATTGTAGATAATGCCTTTCTCACCACCATTTGAAGGAGCGCCTAGTCCACCTGTAATGGTGCCTGAATAAATCCCATTCGGCGAAGGTGTTGAGCTATCATTACTGCAGCCATAACTCATGGCTGCTGCCAATGTCAAAACAGATAACGTCTTTATTAGATTCATTTCATTCTTCCTAGTGAATTTGTTTATATAATTCTAGCATTTAACTTTTTATGTTTAGTTTTTCGGTGTCTATATTAACAGTCTTTTATGGATTGTTTAGGGCTTATTGTAAGATGCACTACAACCTGAATTCATTTTTCCTTTGTAGACATAATCATAATGAAGTATTGTGTCCCCCATAACCTCAAGTCCTTAAATAAGCGTCATTGCTCTATAGCCCGGTCTTTTGTCTGATTATTCCTGCTCAATTAACCAAAGCAATGACAGGTTTTGCTAGTTCTGCAATAAGCTGGTGAGATTGTTTTGTATAACCACCGCTTGTCATCACTACAGTTGAAATCCCTTTTTTTGCCAATTGTTCTAATACAAATATATCCCGCGTAACTACACCATCAAAACTTACACTTAAACCACCCAAAGGATCAGTTTCTAATATATCATTTCCGGCATTGTAGATGGCGATGCCATAGCCCACGCCACTGTAACTGGCGACATTGGCGAGCAAACCGTAATATTCCGCCATAACCCTTGCCTCTTCTTCAGACTGGGCCGCCAGTTGCTGGTCTACGCGGCGGGCGGCTTCCATTTTATTATGTTATATCCAAGAACAATTTATCCAGTATGATCAATAAAACTAAGGAAATCCCTCCTATAATAAAAAGATAATGCGTAATAATAAACGGGCGCTGAAATTTTTTATCAAATTGATCGCGGATATGCAAAAGATGAGCGCGTTTGGCACCCCAGCGACTGGCGAATGCTCCCCCATACCGCGGCATACGCAGGAGTTGAAAAAAAATACTGTCGCTGGGGATTTTGTAGCCGTACACTAATTGGTCTATTTCCTTCATTTTGCTCCTGCCAAGATAAAACGTCATGCCAATGCCGACGAATCCGCAAAGAAAAGAAATGGTAGCCAATATATGTGATAAGATTTCCAATATATCGTTGCTTTGATTAATTTCTGTAGCCATTTTCATAGAGTAATTCGCCTCTTTTTTTAAGCTCATCACTCAATAGGTCGGCTCCAACAAGGCCTCCAATCCCACCCACAACAATTCCGCACCACAGCATACTGGTTCCAACTGAAGGTAATGCAAGTATCACTGTGCAGGCACCGTATGCTGCTAAATATCCACCTAATCCACCACCCACAACACTCCCTGCAAACCGCCCGGTTTCACTAAACTTACTCTTGGTGCATTCTTGCTCCGTCCCGGCTGTACACGCCTGTTGTACCTTCGCCACGCTTTGCACACCATCCAGCGCCAGCGCCACATAACCCAAGCCTTTCAATGCTTTGCTGTATTGCCTTACCTTCGCGTGATTTTTCTCGAAACCGGGAAGCTGGTCGATGGGTACAGGATGGTCTTTGAGATGATGGACGATGCTCTTGGTACTCAGACCCAGACTGCGCTTCAGGTTGCCCCGGTCGATATCCATCCCCAGGCGCGCACGTCCTACCATGCTTTTGAGTACCGTGTCCAACTTCTGGAATAAATTCTTGCGCATGCGATAAAATGCCTCGCTAGAGAACTTGCGCCGACTGTAGGTATCGACGTAGAGTTTCTCGATTGCGTTGAGGAGGTGCTCAACTTGCGTTTTATGCTGTTTGAAATAGTTGATGGCGATGCCATAGCCCACGCCACTGTAACTGGCAACATTGGCGAGCAAACCATAATATTCCGCCATAACCTTTGCCTCTTCTTCGGACTGGGCCGCCAATTGCTGGTCTACGCGGCGGGCGGCTTCCTTCAAGTCGGCCTCGAACGGCGTGCATTGCTGGGCGTCCGGGGGTGTGATAATTACCATCTGGCCGGGACGCACGTGTTGCGCCAGGTGACCGTTGACCGCGCTGAAATGTTGTTTGGTCAGTTCGTTGGGGTGCGCGTACGTATAAGGTGTTGAACAACTCGTCAACCGATTGATGTTGAGTGACAAAATGATAAAGAATTTCGTCTGGAATACTGCGTGCTTCAGCGGGCATATGAATGAACTCCTGTTTATGTGATCTCTCTATTCCTTGAGGCTTGGACGCTTGCAGGAAGCAGCCTGCAGGCGATTTCAGCGTTAACGCCACTCCATGCACCTCTCTTTGCCAGTAGGCTGGCCTACTTGAGTGAACTGCTTGTTGATTGTTGAGTTAAAAATGTCTTCAGTTAAAAATGCTGCAATCTGCCTCTCGTTTAGATTATCCTAAATAAATCAGTTGGATCGACTGCGGGTGCCTAATGCACTGAATCTAACGCGTTTTTCCATTTTTTAAGACTCACCTGTAGAGTGCTACGCGATCGCCTTAAAAAATGGAAAAACACGCTATCTTCAGCACCTTAGACCCCCTCGCGACGATCCAACTGATTTATTTAGGATTATTCGAAAGAGCAACGAGAAAGAGTGGTTTTACCTCAAATGCTGGGGGTTGTCCAGAAGTTGGAGGTATCCACATGTTTTTACGGGGGTTCGTTAGTTAATGCGAATTAGCCGTGTTACCTTGAGCGACTATAATATCGGGCTAAACCAGGTGAAGTGACTGAAAGAAAAGAAAAAAATGTCAATTGTCTTAAAACCCAACGATTTCCGGATTCTTGCTTATAACGCTATTTCAAGCAATAGGCTCAAATAATCGCAATTAGGAATACACGTCTCTCACTATTGTCATCTGTCATCATAAAGTGCCAGGGTCTTCCTAGTGTATTCAACAGTTTGAAAGGTTCTTGTAAGGTGCTTCTAATGCACTTCAGCCCCACTCAAGTGAATAGACATATTGTTCGCTGCTGTTACAACAATGGTGTTTTATATTCTGTATTGAAAATCAAACACTACTTTCACACTATCATCCGGTACCGTAATGCTATCAATACTGAATTCATCTTTGATGGGAAAAGCAAACTGTAAGTTACCGTTAATGCTTTTGCCAAAACCAAACTGAAAGCCAAAGCCTGCGTCGATGAGGGTGCCTTCAATATCGTCTGCACCGGTGAGGGTGTTCTGTATGCCTTTGGCAGTATTTATAAACAAGACCGGCTGAACTTTCTGATGTATATTCCGCTTGCTGAACCTGTCGAACTTGAGCAAGCCGGGGGTGTTAAATACCCATTCAACCCCAATGTAGAGTGATTTATCTGCTGAGAACTGATTCACAGGATAGGCGCGTACTCTTGTAGGGCTTGCCAGTGCATACTGTTCAGCGGATGGTAAAGGATTATTTGAATACTGTAATTCAGATTTGATCAGTAAGCGGGTGACGGTATCAAACCTTGAAAGAGGCACAAAGGTCATCAGCGTGTAATTGGCATTGAGCTTTGAATATTGTTCATCGCGGCCATCACCCGCACCAAAGTCAAATTCACCGCTGGTAAGAGTAGCCGATCCAAGATGCAGTATTTTGCTTTCATTGTTTAGCACATCAAACTGAGCAGATAACCGCAGGTTTTTAATCTTGTCATCCAGTCCCAGATTACCAAACTCATCACTGTCCAAAATGGTTTCTGTTGTGTCGTATATCAGATGCCCCCACCAACTTGCTGCACGGCTACGTTTAAAGACGTAGTCTATATCCAGCCCTGCTTGTTTGGTTTTGCCTGTGATACCGAGTTGTTTGACGGAGCCAGATGCATCCTGACTTTGATCCAGAATAAACTGGTTAGTGGATGTGGAAATGGAAAAATGCAGGCGCGGATCAAACAACGGTAAGCGGTAGCCAATCTGCCCATAGGTTGTATTGTCTGGTGAAGTGGATTGCAAAATGGCTAAATTAAACTGGTCGGCTATACCCGTTGGGTTGTTCCAGTAAAACTGCGCAAAGCCCCGGGTTTCGCCTGTGAGTTCTGAGCCATGATTATCCAGGCGCAGGGTGCTGTCAAACCGACTTTCATCTTGTAGGGTTAAATGGAGTTCGGTGTCGCCAATCTGATACCCTGGTTTAAACAACCCGGTTATGTTAATTCCGGGATAATCATTGATTAAAAACATGCGTTCTTCTATTTGATCAAACGTAACAGGATGGGTCAGTATGTCATGAAAAGGGCGAATTATGGCGTCAGTGCTATAAAGGGTATTGTTTTCAATTTCGACAGCACCTAGTTTGCCATTCATGACTTCAATTACGAGAACACCTTCACGCATCGCTTGTCTTGGCAGATACGCCTTGGCGAGTTTTAAACCGCGATCATGATAATAATTTTCAACATCTGTTGCTAGTCTCTCAATTTGGCTTAATGTCAGACCACGACGTTCTTTTTGCTGGCGTACCAGCCAGATAAAACGCTGTAGTTCCGGGGTGCTGACGTGTTCGTAGTTAATGGACACATCCAATTCATTAAGCAGCTCAATAATTTCCGCGACTTCCTTTTCGGTGAAACCGTGCTCTTTTATCTCATCTTCGCGCATAATTTCGTAGCGGCGCTTTTCGATATAGGCGATGATTTCTTCACGGCGAATATTCAGTTTTGGGAAATTTTCAAGGCCTTGAATATGGATCTCCTTAACCCATAAACGTGGACCATCGGTCGACTCCAGGCTACGGTTGACCGTGCTAGGTATATTGTAATTTTCAAAAACTGATTCGCCATGCAATGAGGGTGGTTCCTCAATGACAGGCATTTCAACAATCGCAGCATTGACAGGCGCCAACGCTAGCCAACATAAGGTAAGGTGTAAACCCCAACGCAACTGAATAGATAACGCGTGTGTCATTATTGCTTATGGTTTTTTTGGTTGACGTTACTGAAATAAGTCGGCCTGGGTTCGACTGATCCGATGGTCCGGTAAAAAAACAGTAAAGCCCAGTAACATGAATGATAATTTGATGCCAAATGCTGACATAGATTATTCCTTAGGGCAACTAGCATATCGAGTTCTCTTGCCAATGACGCTTCTGGCATACCCGTCATGGTGTTGGGAACCGATGTTGATGAAGGCAATGGAGGCTTGTTCAACCATCATCTCTCAGGTCAAGCAGATAAATTAATCCGTGTTTAAATTAATCACTTTTCTTCCGTACGTTTTCCTGCCGGTAGAGTGTCCAAAGCCCGACATATTTATTAAAGGACGATTGTGCATATAAAAAAGGGGTCTTTCTATGCCACATTTATTCTAATAGGTATTAGAATTGGCAACGAAAGACCCTAGTGTAGTTACTATGTTTGGTTGTTTGTTTTGCAATGTTGATAATCCGGACATAAAACCATTTTACATTAAAAGTTGTATTATCCATTAGGCTTATAGATAGTCGTAGGGCGTGTGGAATGCGCCTTATATGTCTTTGATAATCATGGTGAGGTGTTCTAGTCTTTTGAGTGGGTCACTTATTTCCAGGCAAGTTTGTTTCTGCTCCAGTTCGATTGGTAATAATTCTGTCAGGCGAGCACTTACCCAGCCAGCATCATCGTATTGCTGTTCAAGTCTCATAAAAGGGTAACCAAGTTGGTTGATAATATGTTGCAACATAGTGGCGAGGCGGGAATATTCAGCAGGGAGTGCTTGTTTTGGTTCGTTTGGTACTAGTTCGACGAGGGCGGTGATAAGTTTATCGGCTTGCATTTCTTTTGAGATTATTCTGAATCGTTTATTTCCATGGGCAGTGACACCCAATATGCCATCAGTCCGCATATGCCAGTAATCTATCGTGGCCATTGTACCCAGGTTATAAAAAGTCTCCGCTGTGCCAGCCGCGGAACCCTCTTTAATCAAACAAACGCCAAAGTTGCAAGTATTTTTCATGCAGTTGCTTACCATATCCAGATAGCGCGGTTCAAAAATACGAAGTGGTAATACACCTCCGGGCAATAATACCGAGTGCAAGGGAAATATAGGGATGTGAAGTTCAGCCATGTGTCTCAAATCCCCAGTTTGGTATCAGTTTATGGGGGACTTGCAAATGATCAAGAATACGTGCGACAACAAAATCCACCAAATCACCTACTGATTCAGGTTTGAAATAAAACCCCGGGTTAGCTGGCATAATAGTGACACCGATACGCGCTAGTTTAAGCATATGCTCGAGATGAATCGCGGACAAAGGCATTTCTCTAGGTACAAGTATCAGCTGTCGCCGTTCTTTGAGCATAACATCAGCGGCACGTTCTATAAGATTATCACTGGTCCCACAAGCGATGGCAGCCAAAGCACCTGCTGAACAGGGGCAAACCACCATTGAACTGGCTTTATTCGTACCGCTGGCGACGGGTGCCATCCATTGGTCTTTACCAAATACGTGAAGCTGGTTATTGGACGCATTATAGTGATTAGCAAAAAATGCTTGTGCTTGTTTGGGATGGCTCGGACATTTTATCTCTGTTTCTGTAGCAATAACGGTTTGGGCAGCAGGCGATATCATTAAATAAACTTGTTTATTTGCACTGATTAAACACTCAAGCAGACGCAAACCGTAATGCGCGCCTGATGCACCGGTAAATGCAAGTGTAATAGTTTGATCAAATTGTTTATCTGGATTATGCACTTAGCGCTAATTCTCTAATCGTCCTGCTCTAGCTAACTTGCCATTTTCTAATCGCTTAATCAATTTCTCATGAATTCCTGCGAAGGCACCATTGCTCATGATAAGAATGTGTTCGCCTCCGTGAGTAATATCTATAATATAACTAATAATAGCGTCTATGTTATCAAAGATCCTTATTTGCCGGTTATTTGAGCCTACACTGCCAAGATCCCAGCCCAAATTTTCCGGTTGATAAAGAATAATTTGATCGGCTATTGCCAATGACGCGCCTAAGGTGTTTTTGTGGATGCCCATGCGCATAGTATTAGATCGAGGTTCCAGCACGGCAATGATAGGGCTTTCACCAACATGCTTGCGCAGGCCTGACAATGTGGATTGAATCGCAGTGGGATGATGAGCAAAATCATCATATACAGTAATGTTATTAACGTTAGCGCGCACTTCCATTCGCCGTTTCGCATTTTTAAATGTTTTTAACGCATCAGTGGCAATTTTTACTGGAACGCCGGCGTGTTCAGCTGCAATAATACTGGCAAGGCCATTGAGTGCATTATGTTTTCCGATTAAAGCCCAGTCCACACCGCCCGTTAATTTGCTATTTTTATAAATCTCATATTTACTTGAGTCGTCTTTCAAGTCTTTTACATGCCACCTATTCTTTACTGAAGATAAGCTGTCTGTAGAAGAAGTGTCTAAAGACGAATGGTCCGGCGAGTCAGCAAACGCAACAGTGGGTGTCCAGCAACCCATATCGATAACATTATTGGCATTGTTGTCATTTGTTGGTGTAACAATGAGTCCGTTGTTCGGTACGGTACGAACCAGATGATGAAATTGTTTCTTTATCGCTTCCAGATCGGGAAAAATATCTGCATGATCAAATTCAATATTATTGATAATCAGTGTCCTGGGATGGTAATGAACGAATTTGGAGCGCTTGTCAAAAAACGCGCTGTCATATTCATCCGCTTCCACGACAAAAAAGGGTGGTTCACCCAGGCGGGCTGAAATACCAAAATTCTGCGATACACCCCCTATTAAAAAGCCGGGTTTTAGTTTCGCTTCCTCCAGTATCCAGCTTAACATGCAGCTGGTTGTGGTCTTGCCGTGAGTGCCGGCGACCGCAATAACCCAGCGATCTTGCAATATATATTCAGCCAGAAACGCGGGTCCGGATGTGTATTTTAAACCCTGGTTCAATACGTGTTCGATTGCGGGATTCCCCCGGGACAATGCATTACCGATTACGACTATATCAGGCGCAGGATCCAGGTGCTCCACCTTGTACCCTTCCATCAACGTGATGCCTTGTTCGCTCAATTGAGTGCTCATTGGTGGATAGACGCTTGTATCACTTCCAGTGACTTTGTAACCCAGTTGACGTGCGAGCAACGCGATGCCGCCCATAAATGTACCACAAATGCCTAGAATATGTATGTGCATATATAGCCCTTACCGTGCTGCAATGAATAATATGTTTGCAATTCGTATTGCGAAATACATATACAGTACCGAAATGCCAAAAGTAATAGGTAAACTAACTGATAAAGCGTGCCGTAAAATATGCGCAATCACCAAAATATTCCATAAAACTAACAGTAATAATGCCCAACGCGGAATAAAAAGCAGAGTGCTATTATCTACCTCGCCGGCACTTGATAGCCAGAAAAGTATTGGCCACGCGACAAGCTGCAAGAGTGATCCTGCTCCCGCTAATGCAGTGATTGTTTGTAATCTACGTTCGGGAGTATCGTTTATCCAGAGGCTGATAAATGCTAGCGTGACTAACAGTGTTGTATCAACAAAAGCCGAAAAAAATGCTTGAATAATTGGTAACTCGATAAGGCTTATTAGAAAACTCATCAGGCTATAGGTGGTCAGCATCGCTACCATCAGGAATGATGAAGCAGGCAAACTTTGGGGGTTTGCCCGTAATATGGATATATTAAAAAAGAAGCTAATTAGTGCAGTCATGAGTGCGGTATATTGATCGAAGTTGTCAAGTTCGGCGGCCCGGATTTGGCTTATTTAGACTCATATCTCTTTGTCAGGGGTTGGTCCGGAATCAGTCCCGATTTAATGGTGGTACCGTTAAATTATTTTTAATAATCAACCGCTTCATGTTACCTTGTATATACTTTAAAGTATATGAAGTAGCAATGTTGATGGCCAACAATGAAAGTGGGTGCCAAAAATTCAATTTAGCCGTCTTGTGAAATGAAATTTCAAGCAGGACTATTATGCAGGATATGCAGGAAAATAATCAATGTTAAAGCAGTATTATGTTAGCACGTCAGAGCAACTCGATGAGCTATGCGATATGATTCAAGGATCAGCAGCTATTGCGCTTGATACAGAATTCATGCGAGAAAAGTCATATTATGCGAACTTGTGTCTGTTGCAAATAGCTAATGAAAACCTGATTGCGTGTGTTGATCCCATCGCCCTGGACACCCTAGAGCCGTTACTGGATATTGTCTACGATGAAAACGTGCTAAAAGTAATGCATTCCGCCCGGCAGGACTTGGAAATACTTAATGATATCCGCGGCGTTTTGCCGAAGCCGTTATTTGATACGCAAATAGCCGCAACATTGCTTGGTTATGGTGACCAAGTTAGTTATGGCACTTTGGTGCGGGACGTGTTGAATGTTGACTTAGACAAGAGCCACACACGCACTAATTGGAGCCAGCGTCCACTTGATTCGGGTCAGTTACGTTATGCCGAAGATGATGTACGCTATTTGCTTGAAATTTCACAAAGACAAATGCGAAAGTTGCACGACATGGGGCGGCAAGGTTGGCTGGATGAAGATTTCGCTGAATTGACGAATGAAGAAAATTATAATAAACCGCCAAGTGGTGCCTGGCAGCGGATTAGAGGGATACGGGTATTAAAAGGAAAGCACCTAGCAGTGTTAAGGGCGTTGGCTGCCTGGAGAGAAGAACGAGCTAGAAAGTTGAACAAACCGCGTAAATGGATTTTGCGAGATGATGTGCTGTTGGACTTGTCCAGACGCATGCCTGAAACAACGAGCAAATTGCGGGCGATGCGTGGTATTGAAGCGCAGACAGTTAAGAAGATAGGTGATGAGATTGTAGAGCTGATTAAAAATGCGATGAAACTTCCTGAAGACGAGTGGCCTTCATTGGGTTTTCGCTTTAGTCCTAGTGCTGAGCAGGAAGCCCTTGTTGACGCGATGATGGCAGTAGTGCGTTATTCGGGGTTGAGGAATGGCATTAGCCCGGCAGCACTAGCTACAAGGCGCGACCTTGAGCAATTGCTGGGAGGGGAAAGTGATCATCCTATTTTGCATGGTTGGCGCGGAATGTTAGTGGGACGTGAGCTCATTGATTTTCTCGAAAGTGGTATCAAATTAAGTGTTCAGAATGGCGTTCTGAATATCGAAAAATAACGGCTACAGTATCAATAGTAGTATTTAGTATTGGGGAATAATAAATATGAGTCACAAGTTGAAAGCATATTTTATTATTTTTTTGTTTAGTTTATGTGGCGAAAATATTTTTGCGCAGGGTTTCTGTGATCAACCCATTTCTGATAAAACCATAAATACCTATTTCGAGAAGCTCGCATTGAAACAGATGGCGCTAGAATTCGGGCAGGAAGACCTGGTGTTGTCGGGAACACAGCAATACCCGGTTGGGCCGGACTTAGTGCGTGTCGAATCGTTCTTGAAGTTTCGCAAACCAGGCCGAGAGAATTTGTCCACCATGCGTATCAAGGGTTGGATCAGTCGTTGTCGTGGTACGCTTATTATTCGAGGTAATACCTGGCTTCAGGATGGCACTTTGGCGGTGCAACGTTACAAAAACAGTGATTTGCCCGGTGACGGGTTTGTTTTTGGTGACAAGAATTCATCTGTGCATGTTATTGCTTATGTGGATAGCCGTTGTCCCGAATGTCATCGCTTGATTGCCTATATGCGCGAGCTTGTTAAAGACAAAAAAATGTATATCGAGTTAAGGCAAACAGCTTTTCTTGAAACGGCACAGGAAGCGGTGCAGGATACGCAGCTTCAATTAACGAGTAAGTTTGATGACAGCGGGCAGGCTATTTCGGAACAGGATTACATTGAAATGCTGGGCGGTTTTAATAGTGAAGATAAAATTGATGCGAACACGCAGGCATATAAAAAAGCATTAATGATGATAGAAAAAAATACTCGAACCGCAAGACATGTATTGTATATTACTTCAGTACCCGGCGTGTTGGTAATGGACGATAAGAAAAATAACGCCTATCGCCTAACAAGCTTCTGGGAAATGAACCGCTTGTTTCAACCTGACCTTTGATGGGCTGCATATTTTACCCATTTTGCTTGATTATAGACTAGGCGCAGCCTTTAGTGCAGGATGTTTGGCAGAGACAATGTAAAAACGGGTATCTGCGCATCGAATTTAGTACCATCTTCAGCGATCATTTGGTAACTGCCTCGCATGCTGCCTACCGGTGTTTCTATGACAGCACCACTGGTGTATTGATATTCTTCGCCTGAACGAAGCAAGGGTTTTTCACCAACGACACCTTCACCCCGTACCTCCTGGATCTGCCCATTCGCATCTGTGATGATCCAGTGTCTTGATTCAAGCTGTGCGGGTTGTTTGCCTGTATTGCGCAAGGTTATTGTATAGGAAAAGACATATTGATTGTCTTCGGGTTCCGATTGTTCTTCTAGATAACGTGTATTAACAATAACTTCAATATTGTTCTGGACAGTATTACTCATTCAAGGTCCTTTCTATCGTCTGGGTAAATTAGCGTTGATCAGGTTTATTTTCGACAGCCGTATTCGCAGCTTTGTCGGGGCCATTGTCGATACCCGAGCTGTCGATACCCGGGTTGCTTGAGTTCTCGCGCAATTTAACAATGACCCCCCCTTGTTGTACCGCCAGAGTTTTAAATTGTTGGCTCACTTCGGCAATATTGCGTGTGAGGCCGTAATTATTTATATCATTGTGTGAGAACATAATATAGGTGATACCTTTGATCATTTTTAGAAATGCCTCCCCGTTCTCAGCCGCAGGTGGTAGTGGCAGTACCGCATGTTTGACTGCGATCATTGTGCGTGCCGGCCATTGACTTGCTATTGTGATAGAGCTATCGGCATTTTCAGTTTCCAGCACCAGGGTTCGAAAAAGACTGTCTTCAGGTGATAGTTCATTGTTGGCAATCTGGTCAACATAGGATTTGTCGATTTGCATAAAAATAGTTGCTACAACAAATATAATAAACAATACGAGTCCTCGTTGACCAACAAAATTTTGTGCTTTAATGGCGGTGTTGATTTTTATCAGGTAATGAATGCCTCTATAAATGAACAGGGCAAGTGCAATCATAGCCCAGGCTTGGTCGGCGATAAATAAACCAGCCACAGTGGCAATGAGCATGGACAAACCGAGTGTACTGGTAGATAAATGTCGCCAGTCATATATTAGTATAAGCGCCAGCAGGGCAAGCGGGACAAACCCATAAAAAATACTGGGTTCCTGGGATTGCGAAATATCAATACCGCTGAAGGCGACTGCAAATGTTTTAAACGGATTGTTGAACCAGGCAAGATCAAGCCAGCCTGCCTGCATAATAAGTACGATGAAGACTGTGATACCAATGCCAATAAAGTTATATCGCTGTCTTTTTTTATCGATGGGTTCCTGTATCCATCTTATGGCAAGCGCTACCGGATAGGCCAGACCAATCGGATGTAATGAAACAATCACTGCTATCAGTAACATGTGTATAAAGTACCAGTTACCGATGGATCGTTCTGCGGCCCGTTGTTTTTCGTCAACCTTGCTGCCAAGACCCAGCATAAACAATAAATAAATACCCCCCCCTATCTGGTCGATTTGCATGATCATCAATGGCGCAATAAGTAACAGACCAGTGCCGAGTAAGGCGACTTCATCGTTGTCGGATTGTTTGCTCCAGTAGTAAAGCTGCATTGCAGCAAAAAAGGCGATTATAATAGTAAATACTTTTGCTGCCAGTATGCTGCCTGGCCAATACAGGCCTAATGGCATGAATAACAAGGCCCTGAAATCCGGCATGCCAAACGCGACGATTGGATTGATTATTTGGTCTGCAACTGACCAGTTGACCAATAATGCTAATGCAGCGCCTTCGTCGATGCCGTAAGGATCAAGGCGAACGAGATTAAAAAACAGGAGGGCGCCTCCCCAAAGGCATAATGCCAGCAGTGCCTGGTAACGTGGTTGAATTTTCGATAACATTTTATTTTATTTTACTTACTTACGTTTATTTAGATGCTGCATGTGCCATTTAGTTTGATGCTATGTTGTTACCATGTCGTTATTACCATGTCGTTATTAAAAGTCATTTGAATTCCAGGTGCAACATCTTCCCTCCGGTTTTTTTTGCCAGGGTCTCATATTCCCAGTCCGTTTGTGTATTGCCGTACCCGATGGGCAGCGTATAAACCGGGCTGGGTATACTAAGATAAGGCAGCTTGTCTGTCGAGGGTTCATCACCAATGAGCAGGTATGCGCCGGGGGCGGGTGCTTTGCTGATAGCGCTTGTAAATGCCCGTCCCATTGTTTCGCGATAGCCGATAAACGGGGCCCCTCGCATGAGCTGGTCGAACATTTCTCCCATTTTCCCCATGTAGGTCTCTGATTTATCATCTGAGAACCAGGTGATGGCATTGAGGCGTTTGCCTGAACGAATAACGATGACGCGTAATACAGGTATTAAAAATGTGGTGACACCATGCATGGAGCCCGTTGCATCGACCATAAGATGTAAATTATCGCCTGGCAGGTTTTTCAGCCCTTTGATAAATAGCTCGAAGTCTTTGCGGTTTTTGCCCTGGCCCAGACCGGCTGCTGCCAGGGCTTGCTCCATTTGGCTATCGGGTGACATGCCCACTATTTGTTCCATGTTACTTTTCAATTTTGCATTTTCATCTTTAAATTGCGTCAGGTCCTTTTGTAATTGTGCGAGGTCTTTTTGTAACTTTGGGAGTTGATGGCTTTCTGAAAATTTTGATGTGATCAGAATGGTGACCAGTAAAAAGATAAAGGTAGCGAGCATCAGTAACGCCACATCAGAAAAACTTTCATGGATATTTAGCGGAGAGGATTTGCGTTTCAGTGCCATGATTTATTAAAACTCAGAATTAGTGAGTGTTACGAAAACTGTTTTTTAATACACTCCACCAGCGGCCTTTTATCATGCGCTTTAACTGAAATTCATTTCTCAGGGCTTGCTGGTATTCTGCTTGTTGGAGAAACGTTTTTTTTACCAAGGTGTCATTATGTTCCAGTGATCGCAGGTCCTGGAGTTCTTTGGCAAACCCCTGCATAGTGGTTTTTGAATCTTGCAATGATTGTTGAAGGGTTTTGATATTCTCTGTTAGGGATCTGATTTCTGTGTTGAGTATCCTGACATCGCGCTCCACCGAAGGTTTTAAATCAGCAGAGCAATATATCAGGCAAATACGGGTCAGGGATTCTTCCAGGCTCTCCACGCCATTCTGGTCAATATGGGAAAAAACTCGTAATAAAACGCCACCCAATACAGAGCCCAATAAGGTGGTATAAAACGCCGTACCCATACCCCCCATTGCCTCACGCAAGCCAGCCAATAATTGCGCTTGGTCTTCACCTAATGCTTCGAGTGAGCTAGTCAGGCCGGTCAATGTCATTGTTAATCCAACCACGGTGCCGATCAGTCCCAGCGTGATCAATAAATTACCCATGACTTCCAGTGCGTGCGCCGCGCGTTGATATACTGCAAACTCAACATCAACAAGTGATTCTATGTTTATTTCACCATTTTTTTCAACCACTGCTTTAAGTGACTCGAAAAATCGTGCCACCCCCATATTTGTTGGTGTGTTGGTGATGCCAAGCCAGCCGGATTTTTTTGCTGTTTTTTCTATGCTGTCTACATGGATGGATTCGACGGTTAATATGACCGTGAGTAAAAAGCTGATAACGATGCCAAGACCAAATAGCCCGATAATGATCCAGGTAATACGACTGGGATCGGTTTTGACAAACGCCAATACATCGGTGTCTGAGTAAAGACCCAGATAAATAACAATTGCTGCAGATGCCCAGATAATCCATAGAAACAGGGCCCTGTAACCACGTTGAATCAAGTCAACGGTTCCTTAAAACCAAAATCCACCAGTTGACCGCTCCCTTATTTTGTTAAGTTATTGAATGAACTGGGTATTACTGCATTTGCAGCGTTTACTCAAAAGGTGAACGCGCTACGAGCATGTATAATAGCCCCTTTTTTTAATAACAGTTAATCTCGACTGGCCCTTGCTACCGCCTCACGACACGTTGGTCATGGATAGGCCTTATGCAGCGAAGCCATAGGCAGTGCAAGAGCTGCCTCGCTACTTTCGATAAACTGTTATTAAGAAAAAGGCACTTTTGGTAACTGCGCCTGCGTTATTTTACTTTCGGGCGTCCTGCCCTCATGCGCTCACTCCAATCGTCTATCTTCTGCATGTGCAGTTAGTTGTATCTTCTTCGCCCACCCATACCTGTGGGCTCGTAAATGCCGTCAAACTGATGAGTTTAGGTTCATCGCTTACAACAACCTGAGTCGGCAATTAGACCAAGCTTGCTTAAAAATGCGGAATTTATTTGCTAAATTTTTGTGGTATCCATGGTCACAGCAAACCAAGCTCTAACATACTAAGTGCTCTAGCAAATTAAGTTAAAGTTATTGAATAGGTGATTCTAATGCTTTTTTTTGAAGTTTATTGGGTATCCTCGTTTTAAACAAGTGCTTGTTAAATTTAAATTCATCATGCCGTTCAACGGGTGATTTTAGGTTAAAGCGAAGTTCTGTAAGTGGTAATAAGGTGCTGAATTTAACAATAACTACTTAAAATCACGTTGTCGTTGTTAATCCTAAATAAATCAGTTGGATCGACTGCGGGTGCCTAATGCACTGAATCTAACGCGTTTTTCCATTTATTAAGACTCACCCGTAGAGTGACTGACTACGCGATCGCCTTAAAAAATGGAAAAACACGCTATCTTCAGCACCTTAGACCCCCTCGCGACGATCCAACTGATTTATTTAGGTTAATGGTCAAGGATCTTGTTGGGGTATTGGCTTGCTTGCATTGTGGGTTTTGTAGTAACGTTGTTGACTTGTAAATGACGCTAGCCATTAATTTTAACTGCAATAGAAAATTAGGGCTTGGCCAAGTGAAATATCGGGTGTTATTTCCAGCGCCCGAGTGCGTAGTGTGTTGACTGTGTGAGTGTTAATAAACGCAGCAACTTAGTAAGAAATCAAGTCAGCAATAATGGGCCAACGTCCAAATCGCTGCTCGAATGATAATCAAAAAAGTAACAACTTTCAAAGTAACAGTTTGAAAATTTCAGGTATGCCTGATACATTACGTGTAATTAATTTACTGACATAACTACAGGTGGGAGGTCACCATGACAGATGGCGAAATAGGAATTATCTATATTATTGCGACTACCGTGGCTTTCGGTGTAGCGGCGTTTATGCTTAAGAAAAACTCAAAATAATTTCAGGACTTACGTAAGCTGCTTATTGTAAGCACTTAGCTTGTAAAAGAAAGGTGTGTACAAAAATTGTGCAAACACAATAGTTTGTATAACCATATATTAACAAAATAATTTTGTAAGGCTATTTTGTTAACATAATGCATAACATAAAAAGCTTAAAGTTTATTCTTAAGGGGAGAGTACAATGCGGTATTCAACAACACTTGCGATATTATGTTTCGGCCTGTCGGCATTTGCATCAACATCAGTTTCTGCACTGAGCCAATATTATGAGATGCCTGGTAATGCTGCAAATGGTGAGCAAATTTTTAAAAGTGGCAAGGGTGATGTCCCTGCATGTATAAGTTGTCACGGCGAGGAAGGTCTTGGTGATGATGCCATGGGCACACCACGTTTGGCTGGCCAGGGCTATAAATTCCTGGTTAAACAACTCAGTGATTTCGCTACTGACAAGCGCCAAGATACCACTATGTTTATTATGAATACCAATGCCAAGGGTTTGAGCGCTGAAGACCATCAGGACTTAGCACTCTATCTGACTATGCTCAAAAAACCAGATACGGCATCTGACATGAAGGCAGTCAAGGAGCTCGGTACAACACCGGTTGGCGTTAGATACAAGGGAAAAATTATTACACAATACGGCATTCCGGAACGTGACGTCCCTGCCTGTCATTCCTGTCATGGTTATAATGGACGTGGCGCCTTTCCTATGTATCCAAGGTTATTGGCTCAACGATATACTTACTTGGTTAGTCAGCTGAAGAAATGGCGTGATGGCAGTCGTAATAATGATTCGTTTTCACAAATGCAGATAGTTGCACAGAAGCTGACGGACGAAGATATCTATAATGTTGCGACATTCCTGACTTCTGCACCGGAAAGCACTCTAGGTAATAGACGTGTGCCAGATTTGCAATAATATTTTATATTGGCCTTATGTTCAGGCTTATGTAAAATAAGGAAAGAGGCGATTTTCTCTACCTTTTTTTGTCAGTTTTTTAATGAGTGTCCAGGATTTATTATCGCACTAGGTAGACCATTGATGATTTTTGCCTGCTACAACGTGCTTTTTTTAATTAGTTCCCTGGCCTTTATCCTCTGAATATTTTAGGTCGTTTTAGTGGGTAAAAATGGTACAATCGGTGCCTGATTTTCATTTATTAACCTATTTTTTGGGCCATGGATGGCCTTATGATGCAGCGAAACACAGGACGTGCCGGTGCGAGAGCTGCAAATTTGGATAAACTGAAATAAAGTAGATGAGTAAAAAAAGCAAGCTTAAAACTGGTGAGAAGGTTCTATTTATTTTTACCGGTGTTTTTATTGTATTGGCTGGTATAGGTTACATTATCCTTGAGTCAGTTCGGCTGAGTGCAGACAAACCCATGTTTGAACTCAAAACGCATTTTAATTTTAATGAAGAGGGCCGTAAGGGCTCAGCGGTGTTTCGTACTTCTCGTTGTACTTCATGTCACCGTGCCATGAACAATGGCACAAATATGGGTTTGTCTCTTGATGGTATTGGTTCGAAGCGAACCGAGCAGTGGATACTTGATTTTATGCTGACGCCGGAACGTATGTACGAAGCCAGGACCTTTGATCATGGTTTGGCACCTAAAGAAGCAGCCTATGTGGCTAAGTTGCCAAAAGAAAATTTGCTTGTTATCGCCGCGTTCCTTTCCCAGCTGCGTTCTGAGCCGGGATCTTCATCTGCACCGGTCCCGCCGCCCGGACGATCACCATTTATTGATAGTATGATCAAGACATGGGCGCCGGATGAATGGAAAGAAAAGTACGTGGATGTACGTGAAAAAAATCCTGAACTATACGGTGGTTTGAAAAGCAGTGATTCACAAAACAATGATTCACAAAACAATGATTTGGAAAACAATGACTCAGCAATAAAATAGTTATCAATAAGTAGAGATTAGTTGGAAATGGCAGAGCCCTGGGTAGAGGATAAGGAATACAACAAGTATATTTTATGGTTTGTTTCTGCTTGTGTAGTTTATAGCATCATCGGCTTTTCCTGGGGTGCACTCATGGGCGGGATTGCTGATTTTCGGCATTTTGTCGACCATCGACTGCATGGCGATCTCATCGTGCGTGGACATACGCATATTAATTTGCTCGGATGGGTGGAAATGGCGATATTTGCAGCGGTATACTACATTATACCACGCCTGGTGAGACGTCCGATATATAGCCTGATGTTGGTCAAGATCCACTTCTGGATCCACAACACGGGTGTTATTGGTATGGTGATGTTTTTCACGATCGCGGGTGTTGCCGGTGGGTTGGCCAGCGTTTCGTCATCACCCGAGCAGGTTGAATTAATTGTTAAGCCCTATTTGGCCACGATGGGTGTATTTGGCACGCTTGTTTTACTCGCGAACCTGATTTGGGCGTTTAATATTTATCGTACGTGTGCAGGATGGAGGTCTGAATAATATGAGAGTATTTCGATTAGGTTTTTTATCGCTGGTTGCTGTTAGCCTCAGTGCCTGTTTTGGTGATGCAAGCAATCTCAAGGTCGGCAGCATGGCACCGCTTGTTCAGACTAAAACACTGGCCAATGTCAACGGTGATTTGAGCAAGATCACAACGTATCGCTATCCTGACAAACGTATGTATCAATATTCCGTTGATGATGCATTGAAATTGGGTAAACCCGTTGTGCTGGAATTTGCTACTCCCGCACATTGTACTCAGTGTGACAAGCAGCTGCAATTATTAAAAGCCGTGCTAGACAAATACGAAGATGACGTCGTTTTTCTGCATATGGACCAGTATAAAAATCCTGAAGCCTTTAAAGCCTATAAGGTGTTGGGTGATCCATGGACTTTTGTTATCGATCAAAATCAGGTCGTGCGCTATAAACTGGCTGGTCGCTTGCTATATGGCGAAATTGATGCGCTGATCAAGGACGTTCTCAAAATCCCGGCACGGGCAGCACCAGCAAATTCAACGCCAGCAAAATCAGCAGAGATAGCTGCAGCAGGTTAATCGACATGGCCAAGCAAGAGCAATTTCAACTTTTGCAGGATCGCAAGGGCATGATTTGGGACATCGCTCTCTATCTGCCCACCGTCTCTGGCCTGGGGATCGGGGCATCGATTTTTTGGTATGGAAATGATAATCAAAATCTGTCCTACCTGTTATTGTTTCTTGCGTGCTTTTTTCTTTATCAGGGTGTTCACCGCATATTGGGTCGTTTGATGTTATTACCAACGGCCCCAGTTGTGCTGGATATCAGTAAAAAACGTGTTTTGCTGAAACTTAAAAATGGTGAAAACACAGAGCTGGTCAAGGATCTGCGTTATTACTCAGATTATGCAGGTAAGTCCTTTGGCCTGACAGGTATGGATATGAAAGGGGAAAAACGCCAGTTTGTATTTCATAAAGGCCAGTTCGGAGATGAAGAAAATTTTAAACGTATTGGTGCTGCGCTGAAAATTTACGCTTGATTTTTGACAGCATTGCCCAAGGTTATGTAAAGTATTTTACTTTTTTATCTCATCAAAAATTATATCTCAAGAATAAAGTTCTGATTATTTAGGCGGTGTTCTTATTCGCATTTTAATAATATCCCATGCCATATAAGAAATTATTAATAAGCCAATAATGCACGCGATGGTGATGATAAATATTTCGGTATTTTCACTGACTAATCCACCTACAAACATATGAATCGAATAACCAAGAATAAAAATCGAACTCAATGAAACAAGTGTAAATATTACAATTTCTTTTATTGGTATACCCATTAAAATCGGCCTCTTTTTTTAAAGAATAGCAAAAAAATGGCTTATAAAATAGCGATATATCCAATTCAGTTGCTAAGTTATTTGTCTATTTTTATACATATAATCCGGTCTGTGTTGTTTTAAAAACACGACCCGAAAAGACTTGACCTGATCCTAAATATTAGGCAGCATGACAACCCTACTTCCTGTAAGTCGAGTAAATTATAAATTAAACGAGGGGTAAACAAAGGGGTAAGGAAAGTGTGTTAATCCCTATTAAAACGCTAGAAATTAATGAACAAAAATAATGTGATAGCTTCCGCTTACATACCAAACGATACCGTGTAATAACTATTAGGTGGTGCAGGCTACTGTCTGTCGTCTTGAAAGATGAGTTAGCCGCTTAATAATTTAATAATAATAACTTAGAAAAGTATAATTAATTATTATTTACTATACTAACTGCTTCGCTGCTAATAATAAGTAGTGCTACTTGCAAGTAATTTTACTTTCTTTGAAAGTACATGGAAATTTAAACTTTTAGAAGAAATATATCCGGTAATCGGAATAACCATAACTATGGAGGTAAGGGGATGAAGAGCTTGATTTTATGCCT
>JAADIM010000074.1 GCA_013151345.1 Gammaproteobacteria bacterium | reverse complement strand
TTGCCGAGCGTGCTGATGGAAACCAACTCGCACTAAATTTATTACATGCCTCACGTGCAGCGGTTTCCAAGTTTGAAGCCTGGCTACCAAAACAAAAAGCGCAACGTAAGCAGGTACTAAAAGCCTTACTAAAGGTAACTCATCGAGACAATATTCTATTTGACGGCTTTTCGCGTGTATCACACGTCACCGATGCCAGCGACTGGCGTGTCGAATACCCTTTTGTTGTGATCACGCCAGCAAATGAAAACGACATTGCGGCTATCGTTAAAACATGCATAGAACTCGGACTAAGCATCATTCCTCGAGGCGGCGGCACCGGATATACCGGCAGCGCTGTGCCGTTAATTCCCGAAACCGCAATTATAAATACCGAAAAACTGGAAAAGATTGATCCAATCAGAATGCGATCACTTCCCGTCATAAATGAAGCAGCAACACATGAAACTAAGCCGAACAACCAACACCCGACCGTTCGGGTTGAAGCCGGCGTAGTAACACGACGCGTATCCGATCTGGCAGGCGCAAATAATTTTGTATTTGCTGTTGACCCAACATCGCAAGACGCCTCTACAATTGGTGGTAATATTGCAATGAATGCGGGTGGTAAAAAGGCCGTAATGTGGGGAACGACGCTGGATAACCTCGTATCATGGCGTATGGTCACACCCGATGCGCAATGGCTGGAAGTCGAACGGCTTGATCATAATTTTGGAAAAATACACGAGTTAGAAATAGTTAAGTTTCGCATTCGACGTTTTCAGGCTGATGGCAAAACCACAACCGGCCAGGCAGAAATTTTATCAATACCCGGTAACGAATTACGCAAACAAGGACTTGGTAAAGACGCAACCAATAAATTTCTAGGTGGGCTCCCTGGTGTACAAAAAGAAGGATGTGACGGCTTAATTACATCCGCTGTATTTATATTACATCCCCAGTATAAATTCATACGAACAGTTTGTCTGGAATTTTTTGGCCACGATTTAAGAAAAGCGGTTCCCGCTATTATAGAAACTAAAGAGTACTTAGATAAACAGCCTGACATTGAACTGGCTGGACTGGAACATTTAGACGAACGCTACGTACAAGCTGTTAACTACACCACAAAAGCACCGCGCCCCGAACTACCGAAAATGATACTGCTTGTTGATATTGTTGGAAACGATGATAAAAATGTGGCAAATGCCGCCTCAGCTATCGTGCGCATGGCAAATAAAAGAGACGCAGAAGGTTTTATCGCTGTAAGCAAAAATGCTCGCGCACAGTTTTGGTCCGATCGAGCGCGCACCGCCGCCATTGCGGCTCATACTAATGCGTTTAAGTTAAATGAAGACGTTGTCATTCCTTTAGATAAACTGCCTGAATACAGTGAAAACATCGAAAAAATTAATATCGAGCACTCAATAAAAAATAAGCTGGCCATACTCGGAAAAGTGCAGACTTATCTGGAAAACATTCCCAAACAATCTGCATCAATCCCAAACAAACCTTCGAATGAACAATTTCAAGATGAAAATGATCAAATAATCGAAAGAAAGTATATCGAAGCAAAAAAACAAATAGAAACCACCAAAACCAGTTGGGAAACCATACTCGCACGTTTAGACGAGAAAATTTCCAGTACTAACTTCGATTTTGACTTTTATATAAGCAAGGAAAATATCGCGGATATAAGTGCAGACGACACATTCTTAAGCGTGTTATTGCGAAGATTGTTTCGTATTTCTTACAGAAACTCTATAGAAAAACCGCTGAAAAATATTTTCTGCGGACAAGAACTGGCTTTTGTTTGCAAGCAGCTCGACAACATACATACCGAAATGCGCGCTAAACGTCTTTTTGTGGCGACACATATGCATGCGGGCGACGGCAACGTTCATACAAACATCCCTGTCCACTCCAATGATTACGAAATGTTGCAAGACGCCAACAAAATTGTTTCGCGAGTCATGGATTTGGCGAAATCTCTTGGTGGCGTGATATCCGGCGAGCACGGTATAGGCATCACAAAAATGCCTTTTGTTGAACAACAGAGTATCGATGCCTTTAAAGAATATAAAAACAAAATCGATCCTGACAATAATTTTAACTACGGAAAACTATTATCTCGAGATAGCATTGATAACGCTTACACGCCGTCACTAAGTCTCGTTCAACAAGAAGCCATTATTCTTGAGGCAAGCGAACTCGGAAAACTTAATGATGAAATAAAAAACTGCCTGCGTTGTGGAAAGTGCAAACCAGTATGTAACACGCATGTGCCACGCGCCAATCTATTGTACTCACCGCGCAACAAAATTCTGGCAAGTGGCCTGATAATAGAAGCCTTTTTATACGAAGAGCAAACCCGCCGAGGCATATCCTTGCGTCACTTTGACGAAATGAATGATATTGCCGATCACTGCACCATCTGCCACAAATGTTTAAGCCCCTGCCCCGTCGATATCGACTTTGGTGAGGTTACCATACACATGCGTCATATTCTAAAATCCAGAGGGAAAAAACATTTTAGTCTGGCAACGAAATTATCCATGACTTACTTGAATATGACTGATCCGGTGGTGATAAAAATAGCGAAAAAAATACTAATAGATTGGGGATATAAAGCACAACGCATTGCATACAAAATAGCTAAAAGCAGCCGTTTATTACATTCAAAAAAACCACCCTCACTAACGACGGGGAAAATGTCCATACAAACGCAAGTTGTGCATTTTGTGAAACGGCCGATGCCAAGTAACGTCCCAAGTAAAACAGCACGTGCGTTACTGGGTATCGAAGAGGACAAAAACGTTCCCATACTGCGTGACCCTAATATCACCAATGAGGACTCTGAAACGGTTTTTTATTTTCCAGGCTGTGGATCTGAACGTTTATTTAGCCAGGTAGGACTCGCAACACTGGCGATGTTATATGATCTGGGCACACAAACTGTATTGCCTCCAGGCTATTTATGCTGCGGTTATCCTCAAACATCCAGCGGCGAAACCAAAAAAGGCGAACAAATATCAACTGAAAATCAAATTCTGTTTCACCGTATCGCAAACACATTGAATTATATGGATATAAAAACAGTGATTGTTTCCTGTGGCACGTGTCTGGATCAATTACTGAAATATCAATTGGAGAAAATTTTCCCGGGTAGCCGACTCATTGACATTCATGAGTATCTTTTAGAAAAAGGTTTATCAATAAACGGCGAAAATAATACGCAATATATTTATCACGATCCTTGCCACTCACCCATAAAAAACGACGATCCAATAAATGTCGTATCAAAACTCGTTAACAAAAACGTCGTATTATCAGATAGATGCTGCGGCGAAGCGGGCTCATTTGCTGTCTCACGACCCGATATTGCTACTCAAGTGCGATTTCGTAAAGAAGAAGAGTTACAAAAAAACATAAAAGAAATAACCGCGTCATCAACTGCTTCATTAGACAGAAATCCTGACAAAATCAAGTTATTAACGTCCTGCCCCGCCTGCCAGCAAGGCCTATCAAGATACAAAGACATAACTGGACTTGAAACTGATTACATTGTTGTCGAAATGGCAAATAAACTGCTAGGTGAAAACTGGCAGGAAGAATTTGTCTCAAAAGCAACGAAAGGCGGTGTTGAAAGAATACTTTTGTAAGGATTATTTTGGAAACACTTTGCAAGCATTCAAGCTCAAAACGATCTGAATAGATCGTATCAAGTTAATCAGTTTTTGACATATCGTTTTATCTGATATTAATTAAATAAAATATAATAACCTCCCGTGTAACTTTCCTCTCCGCCCTACCTTCTTTGGACGCTAACTTTGCGAGCAATGAACATCCACCAGGGACGTTCAAAGAGAAATAGTCTTTTTGCCATATAATAAGTGTGGGAGCTTTAGGTTGTAGGTCCCAGCAGACTGAGGAGAAGAAGTTAAATGAGCAATACATCCAATTTGAGAAAAATTCCATGGGCATTGGCACCGTTGGCTGTCGCCATTGGTCTTGCGGGCTGCGGCGGCGGCGGTGCAGCCGCCACCAACGCTGATGGTGAGACTTTATCGTCAACTATAAAAGGTATTACCATGCCCGCTGAAATTTCGGCGGTACCAACGGAATCTTCTACGAATTCAGCAAGAAGCATAAAAGGCTTTGCTGGCGCGATTCGCGGTTTGGTAAGTAAAGTGGCAATCGCAGACTTACCTGCAACGTCTGATTATAAAGTGGATGTGTCGCAGATCTGGGTTGAAGAAGAAGCACTGGAACAATTTGACATTATTGAAGAAGTTATGAAAGCCCTGGGTCAGACGCAATATGCTGATGCGAGTAACCTTAATCAGGGTCCCTATAAAGCTATGGTCGCTTTTGAGGATGACGAAGGCGGCAAAGCAAGTAAATCACTGGAAGCCTGGATTGTTGATTCACGTATGATTATCGGCACGCGTCCCGATGCCACATCAGGTGATATTAACCGTGTACTGGTCTGGATCGACGAGAAAGACCCCATGGATGGTTCTAACTCATTAATTAAAGCTGAATTTAAAATATATACCGCGCCTAACACCAATACAGATGGCTCTTTAAAAGATTTTGGTGATTGGGATCTCAATGTTCGTTTTGACACTGATCCGACAGGCGCTGACAGCGGCACACCAGTTGACTTTTTCGTTGCACAAGCGCGCACAACCAGCCCTGGCGTCAGCACCTTGAAACTCCAGGATTCATTTACTGAAGATTTCTCCGGTGGTGGTCCAGTAACGATAGCTCGCAAAGCCACGTTGCTACGTAATGGTGATGCGGGTTATGGTCAAGTCGCGTTTCCTGATTTTGACTGTTTTTGGGATTTCGCAAATCCTTGTACTGCGCCTGTAAATAAAACGGCACAGTATGCGTATAACGCCGATTTCCTTGCAGTGAGCAAAGATGGCGGCACGACGACAAAATACAGCGATCGCGATTTGACCAACGCGGTGGAAATGGTACACAACTATGGTGTGTACCATCGTGACACAGCTACTGTAGATGGCAAAGCTGTCACAGCCGGTGACAATATCATGCGATCTAAATCTTTCGGCTTTCCTGTTCGTTATACGGCCAAAGCACAGGATGCTACAGAGTATCCGGGCTTTGCGTTCTATGGTGCATGGCAAGGTCGTCATCAAATGTGGGGCCCGCAAGAAAATGGGTATACTGCTTATGATGGAATAAATGCAAGCACAGCGACGGTGTTTACCAAGGAATCATTTGGTAGCGCAGGTGCAGCAAAAGAATATTATCTGAAAGAATTCAATGGCACCATGACCATGCGTGGTCTGGTTAATGCCAGCCCTGCGGATATTAAAGGTGTGCCGGTTGAAACGTTTCTGAATCGAAATTTTCAGCTTGTCTTTGATGG
>JAADIM010000090.1 GCA_013151345.1 Gammaproteobacteria bacterium | reverse complement strand
TCGACGCGGCTGATGCAACGAATAACGTCAGTTACGGCTATAACGCCTTATCGCAACTGACCGACTTTAGCGGGCAGGGCGAGACGCAGGTCTTCAATAATACGTACCACAATAATACGTACCAGAGCACAATTCTTTCTAATATATGAGGAAGTAGGGGTGAAGTATCATATTGACTGATTAAATCAAAAAGAAAAAAGAAATAGGGCCAGGCTCGCACATCCATTATGCCTAAAAGACTTCTCTACTCAAATTACAACTAAGATGATGCAAAAATTTATTACATGGGATTTGATCACGTACAGTATTTTGACCTTACTGTCGTGTACGACGCTCAAAGAAAAAAGCGATTATTAAAGCAACAGTATGCAGCCATCAATAAGCAAGACGGAATAGATAAAGATGAGGCGATGATCATAGCAAGACACTATGTGTTGGTGGAGACTACACTAAGTCGTATACATCGTCTAGGTGATGAAATAATTAATGATGGTGATCACTGGGTCATCGATCTCTTCAACCCCCTAAGTAGCCGCGAAATCACAAAGGAGGAAATCATTCTCATGGTGATATTGGAATTCAGCCTCGACTTTATAAAGCAATGTATGTGGGTGAAGTACGGCACTTAATGGGTGCTAAATCATGGCATTGGTATGTCAGGATAATAAGATTGTTTTTTTTTACGTTGATATTGTTTTTTGTGCTAGTAGCGTTCTTTCTGATTTTTGGGTTTTTCTAAAAATTAAACGGGTGAACCTCCCTCAGTTGATCGAGCTCATTGCGGCGATAGATTGTGTTGTATCGATTTTGCCGAATGCCTGCATGATAAATCCAGAAAAGGCAACACAACCCCGGCGATAAGACCACTGCTGAGTGCAGCAGTCCACAAAAGAGCGGTAACAATCGATAAAAACATTACGCAGATGTCTTCTGCATTTGGTCTGCCCAAACGCCAGATTCAATTGTCTTCTGTACATAGGTTTTGAAGTCGGTAGGGCGTCGACCAAGCGCCTCTTCAACACCCGATATGACATTACTGTTTCTGCCATCAAAAACGACTGTGAACAACTCACGCAATAACCATTGCAGATTTTCCGGTTGGCCCTGTTCGCGTAAAGCATTGATGTATTCATCAACCGTAACAGTGGTATATTTTACAGGGCGACCCAGTGCCTCGGAAATCTCTTTGATGCATTGAGCAAAATTCAGAGCACGAGGGCCAGTGAGTTCGTACAGTCTGTTTCTACGGCCTGGCTCGGTTAAAGCCGCAACCGCAACATCAGCAATGTCATCCGCGTCAACAAAAGGCTCAACAGTGTCGGCGGCAGGCAAGACTAATTCACCGGCCAATATACCCTCCAACATAAAGCTTTCACTGAAGTTTTGGCTAAACCAGCTGCACCTGACGATATTCCATGAAATACCGCTGTTCTGAAGTACTTGCTCAGCGCGTTGTGCGCCTTCTTCGCCTCGACCCGAAAGAAGCACAATGTGTTTCAATCCGTTTTCGCCTGCTACTCGCACAAACTCTTTAATAGCGGCTTCGGCATGAGGTACTGCAAGATCTGGCTGATAGGTGACGTATGCACTGCGAGCACCCTTGATTGCAGACTGCCATGTTGCAGGATTATCCCAATTAAATGATGGGCTTGTTGATCTGGATACAGGGCGTGTCGCATAGCCAAGCGTTTGTAGGCGTTGGTTTACTCGCGCACCTGTCTTACCGTTTTTACCGATGATGAGGATGGGAGAGTTTTTCATGATATCAATTTCCTGTATTGGTTGATGTTGGGTTTGAACGAACCATAAGCTCGTCGTGGGTATAAATATGCCGCATATGGAATGGACTAACAATCATCATTAGTCCATTAATATTTACCATTCGTCCAAAAAGGCTGGACTTTTGATTGAAGCCCATGACAACATTCAGACTATGTTGCGTACCAACACAAAGATCCCTAACTTCACCGACCCGCTCGGTGAAACCCTGCACTTTCTCCGGCTCACGGGCACCCTATACAGTCGAGCCGAGTTAACTGCGCCGTGGGGCATAGAACTCCCCCCATTTGATGGGTGCATGATGTTTCATGTCGTCACGGCTGGTCACTGTTGGCTAGAGGTTGTCGGTGACGAGCCCCGCCTGCTGCAACAAGGTAGTCTGGCACTCGTTCCCCATGGCAATGGACACTGTATCCGCAGAAACCCGGAAGATGAGACCGTGCCGTTGTTTGACATACCCGTCGAGCAGGTAAGCGATCGTTATGAGATCATGCGTTACGGGGGCAATGGTGAATTAACCCAACTTACTTGCGGTGTTGTTCGCTTCGATCACGTGGCGGGCCAGCAACTTATCGCACTGCTACCCAAGGTGTTGCAGATCGACAGTTGGGCCGATGATGAGGGCAGCTGGCTGCAAAGCACGCTTCGCTTCATCGCCCATGAAGCAAGGGAGTTGCGACCGGGGGGAGAAACTGTCATTACTCATTTGGCCGATATCCTCATCATTCAGGCAATCCGGTCGTGGATCGACTCGGCACCCGAAGCGGAGCGGGGTTGGCTAGCGGCCTTGCGTGATAATCATGTGGGAAAGGCGCTCGCTGCGATACACCGTGAGCCCGAAAAAGACTGGACCTTGGCCTCCCTGGCGAAAGAGGTCGGTATGTCGCGCTCAGGTTTCTCGGCCCGATTCACCAACCTCGTAGGTGAATCTGCCATGCGCTACCTCACCCAGTGGCGTATGCAGCTCGCGCGTGCGCAACTTCAAGAGACGTCGGATTCTCTGTCGGTTCTCGCCGATCGCCTCGGGTATCAATCCGAAGCCGCTTTTTGCAGGGCATTCAAGCGGGTATTTGGCGTGCCGCCAGGAAGCGTTCGCCATACCGCCACACCCTAACTTTTAGTCACCTCGAATTGCATGAGGGACTTAAGCAACTCTCAATGGACCCCAACAAACATATTGCCAGCTTCGAGTATTACCTGGCACTGGAAGGTAACTCAATCTCTCGTGCTATCGCTGAGTAACGGATGCTGGAAAAACTGCAACGAAATCTGACCGAAGACATCGCACCACTGTTACCTGTCGATATCCAATCGATAGGCTCTTTCTTAGCCAGTTTGCTAATCTTGGTTTTCTCGGTGGTGGTTACTAATACGGGGATAGGTTGATTGCTCATACTCATTATAAAAAAAATAAATTCATAATCCGTTGGTGATTACGCGCTTTCGTTTTAAGCGCATTGGCTGAAACATATGCAAAATCATAAATTGTATATGGCGTGTTTAGAAATTGGGGTATAGTCTGCGTTTTCATGCCGCCTTGGCCGGAACTGGATATAAATAAGTATAGGCACACATTTCTCTACCTCACTCTTTTAAAAAGGAATCCCACATGAAGAATTGCAAGAAGTTCATTGCTCTGATGTTAGTTGTTTTTTCGTTTTCAACAAGCCAGGCTAATGCAGCAGACAGCTGGTGGGATAGCATAGTTGATAAATTTAAAACACCGGGCGAAAACAAAGTATCAAAAGAACTTAATATCGATGAAATTGACGGGGCATTTAAGGGAGCACTTCGTATTGCTTCTGAAAATGTAGTCAAAAAGTTAGGTAGCGCTGATGGCTTTAATAATGATGCGGCTGTTCACATACCCTTGCCAAAGGAATTAAATACGGTAAAAAAAGCGTTAGCTAAAATTGGTATGTCTGACATGGTTGATGACCTCGAGCTAAAACTTAACCGTGCTGCTGAAGCGGCAACGCCAAAAGCTAAAGAACTTTTTTTGCAGTCAATCACGGAAATGACGTTTGAAGATGTAAATAGTATTTATAAAGGCCCTGAAGATTCGGCAACGAAATATTTTCAAGAAAAAATGTCTACACCTTTAAATGATGCAATGCATCCGATCGTCAAAGACAGTTTGTCAAAGGTGGGCGCAATCCAGGCTTTTGATAAAGTCATGGGAAGATATCAAGCATTGCCATTTGTACCAGATGTAAAAACCAGTTTGGCAGAGCATGTTGTCCAAAAAGGAATGGATGGTATATTCTATTATATTGCGAAAGAAGAATCGGCTATTCGAAATGACCCTGCAAAACAAACAACAGACTTATTGAAAAAAGTGTTTGGCGCTAAGTAAACAATTATAACAAGTTTTACTGTGAGTCCTGATTAGCTTATCACTGCTGAAATAGAACAGATAATTGATTAGACTATGTTTGTTTTATTTTGTTTATTTTCGATCGTGTTTCCCGATATCAATGATTGGCAGCGAATTTTGTGATCGTTAAGTGAAACTTTGCGGTGTTGGACATTATTTGGCCCTAGAGTCAGATCTGGCATTTTGCCTTTACTGGTCAAAATGACTGCTCCTGGCATACTACGCTTACAGATTTATTTTTAAAAAGCAATAAACTACTCGTCCTCTGTCAATGCAGGCATGTTAAAAAGCAAATCAATTAGCCTAAAATTGATATAGTAATTTTCACGCCCTAGTTTATGTTTTTTCAATATACCGTCTTTAGCTAAAGAATCGAGATAGCGTGTTGCTGTTGCACGCGAGACTTTAAGATCATTCTCTAAAAAAGCAACTTTCGTATAGGGGTGATGAAATAAATTATTTATCAAATTCTGACTGTAGAATTTATGCCGCTCACGTATGTGCTGCTTTTGATCGAGTAACAAATCACGAATACGCTCAACAAGCGCGGTTGTATGTTTTGCTGTTAGCGATACACCGCGTAATATGTAGAGTATCCACGCCTCCCAATCAGAACTATTCCGCACACTTTGCAGCTGCGTATAATAAGTGGATTTCGTTTGGTTAATGTAGCGACTGAGGTAGAGAATGGGAGCGTCGAGTAAACCGCATAGCACAAGATAAAGAATATTGATGATGCGTCCGGTTCTGCCATTGCCATCGTAAAAAGGATGGACTGTTTCAAACTGATGATGAATGAGGGCCATGCACACTAGAGGATCAATATCCTGCGCAGTATTGATAAAAAGTTCTAGCGCTGACATGTAGCCTGGTATCTTTTCTGGTGAAGGTGGCTCAAATACGATCTGCCCGGTTTGCTCGTTTTTCAGCACTGTTCCAGGCGTTTTGCGGAATCCAGCACGATTACCCTCCGGTCCCATTTGTATTTCAAGAATAGTGTTTAATGTCAGCGCATTTTGTTGTTTGACTATTCTATGTCCATGACGCAAGGCATCGGCATAATAAGCCACTTCTTTCGCAACAGGATCAGCCATACTCGTTTGCAGTTCATGCTTATAAAGCGCATCGTGTGTTGTGATAATATTCTCAATAGCCGAACTACTCTGGGCTTCCTGCAAAGGTAACGTTGAGAGCAAGATCTCTTCATTTGGGATTGTCTTCGCTACGCCTTTTAATTCAGCTAAATAACGATGAGCCCCCACAAGCGCACGGAGCACATTAGGCGATTCCAATAGCGCCTTGGGTGGTAATGGCTCTAAATCTAGTAAAGACATCTATTAAAATCC
>JAADIM010000102.1:5521-8675 GCA_013151345.1 Gammaproteobacteria bacterium | reverse complement strand
CCAACACCCAAAGTTACATGGATCTGGCATGTGGCCACCGCCCGTGCTGAGGTTAGTGCCTCACTCCCAACTACGATAATAGTACAGCCTGTCACGTAGTAAAAATGAAGTATAAATCCAACAAAGTGTTAGGAAGGGAGAAACTCAACTGGATAAGTAATCGTGATGGACCCACCCTCCTCTCTAGCGCCAAAATCAAAACTCTTTACGCGGGCCAGCAAACGTCGCTCCAGTTTCGGGTCATTCAGTTCGCTGGATCTTATTACGACTTCAGATACCTTCCCCGATGGCAAAATAGTCACATCAAACACAATTCTCCCTTTAAGTCCGGGATTTACCCTACGGGCCTGGCGATATACGGAATAAAGCTTGCCCTTGTTCTGATCCATCACATAGGCAATGTCCTCATCTGTTCGGGAATTACCAGACCCAGAGGTAGACTTACTTTTTTTGCCTGGACTTTTTTGTTCCCCGGCAATGTCAGAGGCAGCGCTGTTCTTCGCCATCAACGTTTGAGCAACCTCCGCACGCGCCTGATCACTAAGCCTGGTAGAGCTGATTGTTGAAGATAAATTCTCTTCTTTAATTTTTGCAACAGTAGTGGATACCTTGCCTTCGATGGCCAAAACATTCGTGTCGATTTTGGCCTTAATTTCAGAACCTGATACCTGATTTATCTTGCCGCTCACCATTGCGCTAACCGCAGAGGTATCCATCAAGTCTGCCAATTCATCGCTAAGTGCCAACAACCCACTCTTCTTGGCTTTTTCTAGCGTTTTTTTCTGGTTGTCGGTTAGCGGCGTTTTAATTTTAGTTTTTTTTGGTTTCGGCTGAACCTCGCGTTTCGGTTCAGGTTTAGGCACTGGTTCTATCTTTTGCTCCAACTTCGGCTTAGGCACCAGCTTGGGTATCGGTTTCGGCTTTTCTTTTCGCAAAATTAACTGCGCCACTCTTTCGGGCACGACGACACGGGCCTTACGCTCTTCCTTCGGCAGTTCAATTGAGGATAAAAACAAACCAGCTGATAATGAGATAATAAGAACAGCGATATTTATAATGGTAAAACGCAGACCACTGCCATTATCAGGCCGCCACTTTAACGCCTGACTTTCATAACTTATCACAGCACTCATCAAACCTTACCTTTCTGCCTTCTGTATCGCAGAAAAGGCTATACGAGTGTAATTTACCTGGCGACAGGTGACTAAAATTTTTCGTAACAGCTGATAGGGAAGGTTTTCATCTCCCATAATAGTGACCGGACGACCCAGGTCTTCATCATTGATCACCGGCCCTGATTTGCTTGCGTGGAATTTTAACTCCTTCTCCAAACCTGCAATCAACGGGCTGGTTTCCAACAAGACATCATCTATCTTTGCGACCTCCACACCCTGCACCAAAATACGATCGCGAGTAATCGCAATGATTAGAGTCTCCTTAGGAGCCTTCTCAGCAATGGTTGTGGGTAATTTAATCTCTTTGTTATTCGGCAATTGTTGAACGTTAGATGAACTGACAAGCAGAAAGAAAACCAGAATGGTAAAAATATCCATCAAAGAAACAAGATTGATCCCCGATTTCTTATGTGACTTTGCGAACCGCTCCATCCGCTGCCGACTTGATATTCTCAATGTTTTCATTGGAGCCGCCCTATTTTGTCTCTGTCTCAGCCGCAAGCTGCGGTGCATCACCTATCGAGATATCCGGAAACAATTCAATGGTTTCAACCGTTGTCACCTGTACCACGTCTGCACTGCGTACGTGGTCCATTACGGCTATTAAGGTTTTGTAGCGAACAGAGGGTTCCAGCAGCAGCGTGATACTCTTTTCTTCTGGAAAACGCGTTTTAATCTCCACCAAGAGGTCAGCAAACAAGTCCCAGCGGGTGTCCTCGTCAGTGCGTTCAAAACGTCTAATCAAACCTAGCCTGGCATCCTGGATATCGAAACTTTTCTCACGCAATACCAGTTCCAACTGGAGCTTAACTTCTTTTTGGCTCTCTTCCTTAGCGTTGAGCATAGGCAAATTCAACTCCAACACGGATATCCGAGAAAAAACGGCCGTAACCAACAAAAACGGAACCAGTATCACCATCAAGTTCATAAACGCGGTAATGTTCAGCTCTTCGGCTTCAGTTGTATATTTCTTACTGAACCTTTTCATAAAAAAACCAACCTAATCCTTAATCATAAGATTGATGCTTTTAATCGCAGCATTCTCAAGATTACCCACCAAGCGAGCTGTTTTAGTTACCAAATACGAGTGAATCAGCACCAACGGAATAGCCGCCATCAAACCAAAGGCCGTCGTATTCATAGCAACAGAAATACTCGCGGATAATAAGTCCGCTTTTTCAGCCGGATCAGCAGACGCGACCGCCGTAAACGCTTGTATAAGCCCGACGATGGTGCCAAGCAGTCCAAGCAGCGTTGCAACATTGGCATAGGTTGCCAAATAATGCGTGCGTAACTCCAAGTCTGGCATGGCGTCCATCATTCCTTCCTCCATTGCCGCTTCTATCTTCTCGCGCCGACTGTTTGCACCATGTCTGCTAAAACCATAATTCAGAATATTTGCCAACGGCGTATTTACGGATTCTGTCAGTTTAACTGCACGTTGAATATCTTCTGCCTTAAGCATGGGCAAGAGCTGAGCCCACGTCTTCTTGGTAAGAGTTTGCGTCTTGCTTAAATATAAAAACCGTTCTATAGCGATAGCCAAACCAATAGAAAAGACAATCAGTATGGGGTACATAAAAGGCCCACCTGTTTGGAAGAATTTAACTATTTCCATAAAATACCCTCTAAAATAATTTACTAAAGCGTCAGGTTTTCAGGGTGATAATCAGGCAAATGGCGTAACTCATTATGGTTTGCCTTGGTATTGGCGAACCTCCATTAAAATATAAAATCCGCAGCCACTGACTTGATCCACTTTCTAATAAACGCGAAACTCCCAATAATTTACAAATCTGAATTTATTAAAACATTTGACCCTTGCGGACTCATACGATGCGCCATAATTCCATAAAAGCCCATAGAAACCAACTCTATACCGCTATCTCCTAGGAGGCTGTCCGAGAATAGAAGCCGTCGCGAGGGGAAGTCATTTCAGTCAGATTTTTCGATAAAATAAGGCGAATATTGGGTATATT
>JAADIM010000102.1:0-5509 GCA_013151345.1 Gammaproteobacteria bacterium | reverse complement strand
ATTGGGTATATTTAACGCATTTTATCGGAGAATCTGACTGAAATGGCTTTTCCGCAGTAGGCTCCTCTATTCTCGGACAGCCTCCTAGTACTAGCTCATCATTTAACCAAATCAATTAACCGTGCTGACAATGTTAAGTTGGCCCTGCTGGATTTTTTGTCAGATTTTTCTAAGGCACAAATTGAATTCTAATCCAAAGCACCCACGTGCTTATTAAAGCCAACATTCATTTAAAAGCGCGCGAAGGATTAGCCATTAAAATAAAAGGTGTCCGGGATTATAGAGCACTTCACTTTCTACTTCACTTTCCATTTTATTTCCTAGCAGTTAATTCTCTCAAGACACGGAATCCGGTGACGTAGTCCGGTTGACCCGGATGATGTTGCCAGGTCGAAATCTGGCATCCCTCCATAGAATCGATGTATGCCCCTCCCATCGCCACCAATCGTCCCGTCTTATCGTACCCCCACTCCTGAACATTTCCCAGATAATTGACCAAACCCCAAGAGTTTTGCTTGCCTGTAGTGGTCTTGACAAGACCATCACCTTTTTGAATGCCACGGCTTCTAAACTGGCAATTGCGATTGGGATCATGCGCCTTCGTCGCTGAAGCCGCAGCGTAAATCCATTCATCTCGGGTTGGAAGACGATATTTTCTGCCCGTCTTGTTACTCAGCCATTTTAGATATCCCTTAACCACCTTAACCGGCTGACCAGTAACAGGAACGCTATCACTACCCTTTTCAGATAAAGAACACTGTCGGGTTTTGAGGCAATATTGATTAAATTCAGCAATAGAAACTTCATACTTTCCAACGGCGAAACTTTTTATGTTTTTCCCGCCAGGCACCACCACCAAATCAGGCCCATAACCTACATCTTTTATTAGATCCCTGCACACTGCTCTTTCCCCGCGCGCGCCCAATCCGGCTATAGATCCATCACAGGCATCACGAGAAATAATTCGGATAGAGCCGATTAGCGAATTTTTTCCGAAAAGTCGTAATGCATATTTTTTCCATTCAATCGCTTTTTCAGGAAACCGCTTTCCCTGTTTCGAAATACAAGTTGCTAAAGAACTTATTATGTCATTCTTAATTTTTGAATATTTCTTCGGACCCAATGATCGCAACTTATTAACAGCAATGTCAAAATCTCGCATATTCAGGCCTGTTCGACACGTTAATTGTTTGTTCACATTAGAGAGCGCAAGCGTGTATTCATCCACTTTACTCACTGCTTTCGTCTTCGTGTTTGGTTTTTTCAGGCCGCTAATTCCTTCTTTTTCTTTTATTGCCTCCGCCAGCTTTAATTTTTCTGCTTCTAAAGCTGTAGGGCTATTACTGTACTTCAGCGCATTTTCTATCAGATGCCCCGCATAACGAAAACTCGAAGACTTTATTTCAGCCTGCACTTTATTTAAATACAGTGAAAAAATATTTTTCTTCGTCTCAGCCAACCAACTGTCATTCGAGGGTAATAAGTCCTTCACTCCCTGATATTCTTTCCATACATTCTCTTCCCATGCAGTGGTGAAACTAGGATTCGCCACAAGCCTTTCCAATTCTTCTTTATATAAACCCAGTCTAATATTAAATTCCAGTTCGCTTCTGATATCGTGTTCAGAGACAGATACCGGCTCTACAGTTATTTTTTCCTCCTGAACATACGCAAAACCCAAAGCACTGGCGACGACAACTGCAGTGGCTATAAGCATGTATCTGGGTTTATGCGTAGCCGTTAATTGCCTGTAAAATTCATCGACGGATTCAATACGATTCTCGCGTTCAAAGGCTAACGCTTTTTCCAGAGCTTTCCATTGCCACTTCTTCAGTCCATCAATGCGTTTAGGTCTTAGACCCTTGTTTTTGGCTTTATCAGCCGGCATCTTGTCAAAAGGGTGCTGCCCTGTAAATAACTCATAGATAATGCAACCCAATGCATATATGTCATCCCTGATGTCTGGTTCCTGACCGTTAAGCATTTCATAACTGGCATACGCAGGGGTTAACCCTCCCAGACTGGCTGTATCGAATATAGTTTTGTGAACCGGCCATCCATCCGTTTTCTCAACAGTCTTCACTGCCCTGGCAATACCGAAATCAAATATTTTTACTACGCCACTGGTCGTTACTAATATATTTCCAGGTTTAAAATCGGCGTGAATGATTTTCTCTACATGCGCATACGCCAGTGCAGAACACATACCCTCGATGATCGCCCACGCATCATCCCACGGCAGGCCAGTCCGGCTGTACTGTTTAATAAGCCGATTAAGGGGTTTTCCTGCCATGTATTCCATGGTCATGAAAAAATCATCACCATCCTTGTCAAAGTCAAAAACTTTAACGATATTTGGATGTGTAAGACGTTGTGTTTTTCTGGACTCACGTTGCAGCGCAATAAATGCTTCCGGGTGCGAATTAAACTCATCGCTTAACATTTTTATCGCGACATAAGGATCCTTATCTCGGGCCTCGACCTTCAGCCTATCCCTTGCCTTATGGACCACTCCCATTCCGCCCACACCAATCACTTCTTCCAAAAGAAAGCGATCTTTCAATACAATATGTTCAGGTTCCGCATCAGACTCAAGGCTATCCTTGCCTGCAGGCATGGGCACCTTTCCAGTCATAGTTGATGCTGAAGATTTGGACGGTACCCGGGTGTTATCCTGCCCAACATCCACACCCGGGTGATCATACCGAGTAGCATCCGCGTCGGTTTGGCCTGCTAAAGGAGGCTTGCCTGTTGCCCGCTGATTTTCCCTTTTAGATTGACTTCGTTGAGGTATGCGAGTTTTGTCGCCGTCTAGCACCGTGCTATCCGCAGCCACGCTATCCGAAGACGTCGCCCTGGCAGTTTCCTTACTGTCCTGGCTCTCGTCTTTCTTATTCGAGTCACTAGATTTATTGCTGGGTTCGTCCATCTGACTATGGCTTTTTCAATTGGCTCTGCTTTATCTTGGTAGTTTTTGTCTTGGTAACTAAAAGCTTACTAGCTAAATTTCCAATCTGAACGCGTGTGTACGACACAAGAATCGTTGTTCAACTAAACATGGTAGTATTTTCAGTTCTACTATGCCGCGCAATCAATCACATTATTTAGTAGCCCAATCAAAATGGTCTATATATTAGCGCACGATAATGGTGCGCAAAAAACCATGAAATAATTAACGTAGGGGTTACCGGATGATCGCACTCAATCTCACTGACTAATAGTTGAGCAATAGAGTATATTTTACATTCTTTTCATTAGACTTAAAATCAATGCCTCAAAGGGAAGTATTGGTGGCAATTTTAATCTGAAATCTAGACTGCAACCTAGCTTCGCAACACAAGCCACTAATTAATAAGGAAAATTAAGTCACCCCCGGCAAAACCGGGGGTGACTTAATTGCCATTTCTCGCTGGCATCTATACCTCGCTATCAAAGCGATAACTATACAACCACTCTATGTCAAATGCGCCTGCCTTCGTTAATATATTAACTGTTTTATTAATCCGACTGACTGCTAGATTATAAAAGGATCGGCTTACTTGCCGTTTTTCTGTATCGGCATTTCGCCAGGATTTAACAATGATGTTGTACTGATCAGGCCCTCCCCTGCTTCCTTGATAATAATCTGTGCTAATCAATTTGGCCGGATGAGAAATAGCGGGGCTGTCATCAAGTGCGCCATTTAATAATTGAAACGCAATTATCGCAAAAAAACTATAGCCAACGCCATCCAGTGAATGTATTAAACCCTACCTTAAGCACACCTTCTTTATATTTAACGTAATCGAAACCTTCTGATAAAAGCTCCGCAATAATTTTACAGACCTGTTCGTTTTTAAAAAAATGCTGTTGTATAGTTTTGTTGGTTTCTGAAACTATATAATTACGCTTATCAAACCATTGGTAGCCAGTTTGCAATTCGCTACTAATTCCTAATATTTTAAAAATTTTATCAAAAACCCGTTCTCTTACGACAATGAAATCAACGGTAATCGGATATGTGCCAGCACACATAATGAAGTGGACTATGAATGGACTTTGGTAAAACTCTTGTTTGAAATAACAATACTGAATAGAATGCAACTTATCACTTTCTATAAAATAACTGCCAAAACTGACTCCTAGAGCACGTTTTAAATTTCTGCGACTGACAAAATTCTTAGTAAACAATATAATTAAGTAAAATATTCCAGTCAGCGCAATTAACGTCCCTATTAATTAATAGCAGATCTACCATGCACGGCTTACCATATGTAATTTTGTTTTCATACAACCCCGGGAGCTCATAAGCCATCCTTTAGTCAATCGGGCCTATTATTTTATGTGCCTCTAAACAAAAAAAGAGCGCAAGGGACCAGTATAATATAAATAGTGCAAATTCAACCTCAGAAATTTTTCTGATCTCCGCAAATGCCAGTTTAATCCCCACATAGACGTACAAGGCCAAAAATGGTATATTTTTATCGCTAATTTTTACGCATATAGCCTTGTATCACTCTGATGTTAAAGCATTTTTCCACCCGGATTCAAATATGTTACTTCGTGTTTCTTCCACATATCAGTCAACCGCCTTGATTTATGGGTTATTATCATTTTTCACCATACTATTTATTATTCTGTTTATTCTTCCCTCTCCTGCATGGGGACAAGCAATCAGCCTGTCCGACATCGATAAACTTAATAGGCGCTTTCAAGATTTTTCGTCGGACTTTTATAAAACATTAGCGCGTCAACAAGGAAAAGATAAAATCCCGACATATGCGCAATTATCACAGCTCCATGATGCGACCCAAAAACTAGAAGAAAAAAATCGACATATCGAGACCATTGCACTGATTATAAATAATCTGACCTTAATCAAGAACAATACCGATGTACCGTCTATATCTTACTTCTTAAGACTACTATTGGAACACAATGAATGGCATTCGGCGATAGACCTGTTTAAGAACATCGAACAAAACAGTAACAAAATCATCTTATCCAATGCTAAATATGCATTCGCCAAATACTATTTAAAACGGCAGAAGTGGCAAAGAACACTAGAGTACCTTGAAGGTATCATTGCAGATATCGTAACGGATGATGCGCACTACGCACTATTAATAAAAGGAATTTCACTGCAAAATTTAAAAAAACATAGACAAGCAATAAAGGTCTACGAAAGCATTCCTAACACATCTAAATATTATGCTTATGCCACATTAAACAAAGCCGTTGCCTATATTCGTCAGGATTGGTGGACTGACGCGCATCTCGCAATTAATGAAATATTACAACAACATCGCGAAACGGTGTCTAATGAAATGGCGAACCGGCTTTTCGTTGTGTTGGGTTATTCGCTTATACGAAAGGAATATTATCGTAATGCGCGTGATAGTTTCCGTTTTGTAAACCTAAACAGCCAATATGCAAACCAGGCACTTCTGGGGTTAACACTAACCGCGGTCAATCAAAACGATTATATTGGCGCAATAAACGCGGCTAATATATTAAAGGAAAAAACAAG
>JAADIM010000039.1:483-7581 GCA_013151345.1 Gammaproteobacteria bacterium | reverse complement strand
AAGGAAACTATGCGGACTACGAGGAAGACCGCAAGCGTCGATTGGGCGATGCCGCCGACCAGCCACACCGGATCAAGTACAAACGGTTGAACTAACTACCTGGCTGCTTTAACAGCTGGGCAACCTTTCCAGACGACTTTACCAACGCTCACGGGGATATACGGCAACTTGCTGTAAATCCCCGCACCTCATCTACTCGAAAACAGGATCATCACACCTTCAATCACTTGAAAACAAAGGGGGGACGGCGTAGCGTTCATACGAAATAACAAGTGGCCAGGCGAAGTGCAATGCGGGATACATGGAAAATGCACGTGTTATTTCACCTCACTTTTCCAGATATACAATGTTATGCACAAAAACAAATGTCGAGAAAGCCATGGACTTAGCGCAAGGTCAACGAATACTAAAAATTAGAGAGAGAATAGTTTCTAATTTCACTCACGAACATTGGCAAGAAATAGGATTGCTAACAGGGTTTTCTGATCTAATAAATAAACATCAAAGATTACTTCGAAGTCTTAGCTGGGGTGATGAGGATTATTCTGGGAATGTTCTGAATGTGCTCACTGGAATTGCTTCTCAAAATAAAAAAACGCTTGATGTTTTTGAAAACTACTTAAATGAAAAGTTTGATGATGAAACTCACTATATTTCGGCAAAACCATCAGAAAGAAAAATAACTTTTTCTCCTGGCGTGTTTGAAGTTCCAAACACGCCCTTAGAGCCAGATTTAGTAGCTGTAATGATGCCTTTTGATGCTGCTCTTATGTCTGTATATCAAACAATCCAAAACGCATGTACTCATACAGGGTATAGGGCATTGAGGGCAGATAATATATGGGAGAACAGCACGATAGTACAGGATATATTTAGTCTAATATTCAGATCGTCCATTGTAATTGTCGATTTCACCGGAAAAAATCCCAATGTTATGTATGAAACAGGTATAGCACATACATTAGGTAAGTTAGTTATACCAATTTCTCAGTCCATTGATGATGTACCATTTGATATGCGCCACCACAGGGCGCTTACTTACTATCCAAACACTGAAGGGTTGCAGAATTTAGCTAATTCGTTGGCTAGCAAATTGGGGCAAGTTAGTGCATAACAAACTCATCCAGGGGAATTTTAAAGTTGTCATGATTTTTTGAGAGGGAATGGCGATGCTTGAAGAGAAGATAAAGAAGCTTGCTTTGAATTCACAGGGAATGGAAATACCAAAGCCAGAAGCAAAAATGCCGTTTCGTATTAAAGGTATTGGTAGGCGAAGGAAAGAGGATGCACTCACATATACTATCCCGTCACATTCACCGAAGTCTGAAAATTATGTGAAAGGCGTGACCTTCTCTGAGTTTGAAAGTGCCTATGCTGAGCTTAAGAGATCTGGTGTGCTTACTCGCGAATGGTTTAATTTAGAGCTTCAAGGATGTGCTAAAGAGGGGAGCTGTAATTTTACAACCATTGGCGGTGTATTTGAACTTCTAGGTTTAGCAAAATATTCCGAGCGTGGCACTTACGTTGATACCGAAAAAGCATAACAACAGCACCCAGCACGCCCGAGAGGGCCGGACGCGCAAACACCGCGGTTTAGGCAAGTCGTTAGGCGGCCATCGAAACATATTGAGTTTAAAGTTATCAACTGTGATCATCTATAAATAGCGGATTTTAATCATGACATCATATGAAACTATATCACTAATTATTGGAGGCGTTACGGCAATAATTCTAATTGCTCAATTACGAGTTTTGATAAAAACATTAAAAGCCGACCATGAAAGAAGAATAAAGCAATCTACGCTAGAAAACGCTGCCAATATGGTTCGTGAAGCACGGCAAATAATACAACAGGAATTTGGAAATACTCGAATTACAGAAGAGGATATTGATCGGCTTAAAGAAGATAAAGAATTACTGGCAAAGATAAATAAAGCATTTGGTGTTTTTGAGCATATTTCTGTGGGTTTGGCAGCTGGAGTATATGACACGGATTTGTTTTTCAGAATGTTCAGTAAGACGTTTGTTGAAATATTTGATCAATACTGTTTGTACATAGAGTTCAGAAGGAAAAATCATGGGAATACCACATATAGTGAATTTGAAAATTTAGTTATTGACTACAGAAGGAAACGTGAATTAAATCCAAATTCTAATGGCAATATTAAACAGTCATAACTGAAAGTAGCCGCCTAATCGGGTAACCGGGGGTCTCAACCCTCAGTCCCCACACCACCCGGCATGCGGCTCCGCACCGGGCGGTTCGTCAAGCATAGTAAAACTTAATCCATAACTCTCTTACCGAGACGAGTCCTTGTTCCGCCAACCACTTGTTGGTCATTCCCGAATGCGTGGCGAGCGTCTTCGCCAAGCGGTACGTGCCTTTAGAGCTTAATCCAAGGCTCACAGTTGTTAGAGTCCTGGTGCCCAGTTTGATGAGATTGCGGATACGTGTGCGCGGCCTGCACCACTGTTTCAAGTAGCACATGCGAAGGCGCCTGCGTATCCACTCATCCAGACCGGGTAAAGGTCGGTAATATTCCGAAAGCCCAAAGTAGTTAATCCACCCCTGGATATAAAGTCGCAGTTCGCGGAGCCGGCGTTGCATCGAGATTCCCCAAGAGCGCTTCGTTAAACGACGAATGCGGTGCTTGAAGTCTTCCAGTGCTTGCCCGGACCAGCGAATTTTCTTTCCCCGAAACGTAAAACCCAAAAGGTGGGATCGATGAGGGGGTTTAACACCTGGGCAATGGCTTGCTGTATGACGCGGTCGTTGACAGTGGGCACCCCCAGCAGGCGGACACCGCCTGCTGGTTTGGGAATCTCCACCCGTCGTACGGGTTGCGGCATATAGTAGCCACGCTCCAGGGCTCGACGCGCCGCGGCCCAATGTTGTTTGGCCCATTGAGGATAATCCTCAATGGAAACGCCATCGACACCGGGTGCCCCTTTGTTCCTGCGCACTTGCTTCCAGGCAGTGTGAAGGTTTGCGGGGGACAGGACACGCTCTAATAGATCATTGTTCAGGGCTGGCTGCTGATCCCTGTCGCCCGAGGACAACTTCACGTTTGGCACGTGCTGCGCGGTCCCGGAGACAGGATAGGCTCCTCCCTGGTTGACGTTCAGGCCTTCGTCTTCAGTCACGTCCTATGACTTCCAACTACTATGCCGTCTGCTGACTTCTGCCTCATCACCGGTACCATTGCTGATACCCGCGCTGCCCGAAAAATAAACGAACCACTTGTAAGGCAGATCTCCCCAGATAAGAACATGAACTTTCACTGCACAACCGCCGCATTTACCCTATTCCTCGAACCTGTGGGTTTCGTTATCTGGTGCTAACTCACCCCCGGAACTGGGCCTTCTATGCGATTTCTGTTCGTCAGCTCGCAGTTTCGCCTAAAGCGCCTACTGTTGGTGCGCTCGGGCTTCCTTCAGACATCCCCTCGCGGGTTTGCCCTTGCCGTCGGCTAGTAGTTATGATTGATCCATGACGAATCAATTTAGGTTCTCCTACAGGGGACTTGCACCCCATAAGTTCATGCCCATGCTGGGCGTACACCTCAGCACCCAGTTCGCCCCTTCGGGGCTCGGACCTCGCTTACGCTCGGCCGCTGGTGCTTGCCGTGATGCTCCATGAATGAACCCGTGGTCAGCACACGAAAACCAGCAATCTTTTTGGTTGCGAGCCTGGCAATACTATTTGCTCCAGGCATAGGAGACATTCGATGGGTAGGACTTTTTACGTTGCTGTATATCGGCCTACCTTGGTATATCTTGTCTGTAAAAGACAAGATAGAAAGCAAGTTACCTGATGAGGGGTATCAGAAGCGTCGGTTTCAGGTACATTCATTAACGTTGTTATTGTTTGGGATAATTTGCGCGGTTAGTGGTGTTGCAATAGATTTGTTTATTTTGCATAAGGTCTATACTGATCCATCAGTAGCTGGCATTGGTAGCGCATTCTTTCGGCTGTTTATTGGAGCCCCATTTTTTGGCTTTGGTGTCTATCTGATATATTTGTCTTTAGGACGTGTAAGCAATGAAACATAACCACAGCACTCAGTTCGCTTACGCTCGGTCGCTGGTGCTTGCCGTTATGCAAAGAGCAGCAGAGAGATGAGACGGTATGATTGTAGATGCTCTGAAAAATAAGCTTGTTGTTATCGATCGCAAATGTGAGGAAAACGCACGGACGGAGATTGACGAGCTTTACGCGAAAGCTCGATATTGGCGCTAAGCGCAGCTGTTCATTGCGCACTTTATTTCAGGAAAACGAGAACTCTGGCCTGCACATATAGAAGAAAACGATGCGCACTAAAGGAAAAATCACATCATGGAATGACGAGAAAGGATATGGGTTCATCGCCCCTGTTTTGGGAGGTGAGAGAATTTTCATACATATAAACGCATTTAAAGATCGAAGTCGAAGGCCAGATATAGGGCAAATTGTAAGCTATGATATTTCATCAGATAAACAAGGCAGGTCTTGTGCCTCAAAGGCAACGCGTGTTGGCGATAAAGTCAAAAAGCATAAGAAAAACGGAAACCTATTGGTAGCAGCAAGCACTGTATTCATCAGTGTTGTGGCCATTGCAGTTTTAGCGGGTAAATTGCCACCAATTATTTTGGCTTATTACATAGTGATTAGCTTAATAACATATGCTCTATATGCATCGGATAAAGCGGCCGCAAAAAAAGGGAATTGGCGCACTTCAGAAAATACTTTACATACATTTTCATTTGCTGGAGGGTGGCCAGGCGCATTGATAGCGCAGGAAAAACTGCGCCATAAATCCAGGAAAGAATCCTTCCGTTTTGTATTTTGGGTCACTGTACTTTGTAATATAGCGGCCTTTATTTGGTTGTTCACGTCAACAGGTGTGAGTGTGTTAAACGCAATGCTATAAAATCAACTGAAATGGCCAATATCTGGTGATTCAGTATGGTGGGGCATATGATTTCATCACGGCGTAAGTTGCACCATAAGCATTGCGCTCATCTGACCACCTACGTCGCCTGTGAACCTCCGGTGGCAGCTGGCGCAAACTGTTATGTGTAATTGAAAGGGTATCTGATAATGAAAGCAATATGGAAAGGGACAACCATAGCGGAAAGCAACAATACAGTCATTGTTGAAGGTAACCACTATTTCCCACCGGATACTGTGAAAATGGAATACATGATGCCAAGTGAAACAAAAACGGGATGTCCCTGGAAAGGGATTGCAAACTATTACACAATCAATGTCGGTGGTGAGTTAAATAATGATGCTGCGTGGTACTACGCAGAACCGAAAGAGGCAGCGAAGAACATCAAAGGGTATGTGGCCTTTTGGCGCGGCGTGAAGGTTATCGATTAAATGGCAACGGAAACACATGACAACAGCATCGAACACACACCAGCTCACGGCGCTGGCACACAACACAACGTTAGCCAATAATTCAACTATGACAAAATTCGTTACTGTTAGGGCGTATAACAGTCCAATAGAGGCGTATCTTGCGAAAGGACGACTGGAGGTAGAAGGAATTCCTGCCTATCTGGCGCATGAGAACCATGTGTGGGTAGATTGGGTATATTCCCAAGCGTTGGGTGGAGTAAAGGTACAGGTATTGGCAGAGAATGCTGAAAACGCTAGTAAAATCCTGGACGCACATGATATGATCATGGAGAATATGAAGAGTCTTTGCGGGAAATTGTACCTGATATCGACGAAAACATTTGCCCCAAGTGCGGATCTAAAAATTTTCGTAGTACGTTCCCTATTGGAATGATATTGCTTGTTATATTAACGCTAGGGTTCCTTAGTGTGATTTTTCCGCCCAGAAGAGATCATCACACATGCATGGAGTGTGGTTACAAATGGAGGCATTAGCATTAGCGCTCAAAATAATGCCTGACGAATAAAGTTGTGTAAGAAATAGACTTCATGAAACACAACGCTCTCTGGCAGCAACATTAGCAGAGGTCCTGCGCCTGATTCTGAAACCCAGCAATACGACAAGCACTGCACCGTACACAAGTGGTTCCAGTACATCGGCTTTCACCAGCCACCAGAAGTGCAATACGCCCAGCAACGGGACCACGTAGGCAAGCCGGTGCAAATGTTTCCAGTTGCGTCCTAGACGACGCATCATGGTGTTGGTAGAGGTTACAACTAACGGCAAAAGTAATACGAACGCCAGCATGCCCACTGTAATAAATGGCCTGTCGAGAATATCCAGCCAGATTTCACCCCAGTCGAAAAACTGGTCGAGCCACAGGTAGGTGGCAAGGTGCAGTGAGGCGTAGAAAAAGGCGAAAAGCCCCAGCATGCGCCGTATGCGTACAGCCCAGTGCCAACCGAACAAACGTTTCAGCGGCGTCACCATCAACGTGATCAGGAGGAACCGCAAGGTCCATTCACCGCTTGCATCGGCCACCTCGTCAATGGGGTTGGCACCGAGTTGGCCGGCGTATAGCTGCCAGGCCAGTATTACGGCCGGTAACAGACATAAGGCAAATACCAGCGGCTTGAGAAAACGTTTTTGCATGGCGTTCATCTTGCCCTAGAAGTTTTTCTTCAGGTCCATACCGGTATATAACGCGGCAACCTGCTCTTCGTAACCGTTGAACATAAGTGTTTTGCGCTTGCGGAACTCGCCGATACGGCGTTCCCGTTTCTGGCTCCAGCGCGGGTGTGATACGCCCGGGTTTACGTTGGAATAAAAACCGTATTCACGCGGGCCGGCTTTCATCCAGGAACTGGTGGGTTGTGTTTCACGAAAACGGATCTTTACAATGGACTTGATGCTTTTGAAGCCGTATTTCCAGGGCACCACCAGGCGCAGTGGTGCGCCATTCTGGTTGGGCAGGGCCTCACCATACAGGCCTGTCGCCATGAGTGTCAGCGGGTTCATGGCTTCATCCATCTGCAGACCTTCGCGATAGGGCCAGTCCAGCACACGACGGCGCTGACCGGGCATACGTTTCTTGTCGTACAGGGTTTCAAATTCGACATATCTGGCTTTCGAGGTCGGTGCAAAACGTTTTATGAGATCGGCCAACGGGAAACCGATCCAGGGAATCACCATCGACCAGCCTTCCACACAGCGC
>JAADIM010000039.1:0-469 GCA_013151345.1 Gammaproteobacteria bacterium | reverse complement strand
AGATGCGTTCTTCCAGTGCATGCGGGGCGAGTATATCTTCCAGTGTAAACGTGCCCGGTTTTTCGCATTCGCCGACAATCTCAACGGACCAGGGATCGGTTTTCATGCGATGTGCGTGTTTCGCCGGGTCAGACTTGGATACGCCAAACTCGTAGAAGTTGTTGTAGGTCAGTACATCTTTATGGTCGGTTTTTTTCTCGTCGGTACTGAAGGGGCCAGGTGTTACGTTACCGGGTGAGATAGGCAGAAGGCAGCCACAACGAACTGGTCAGCGCGGCTCCCGCCATGGCTACACCGGATTGTAAAAACCGACGTCGTTGCTGATAGATTTCAAGCGGCGTAACATCAGATTCACCGAGACCGGTGGGGGTTTTGATTAACACGGCACTGCCCTCCAGGTTTCCACCTTGTGACTGTGGTTCAGGGGGACAAGTTCCTAACCGACCCAGCGACGGGCATTGCGGAACAT
>JAADIM010000016.1 GCA_013151345.1 Gammaproteobacteria bacterium | reverse complement strand
AATAGAGCATCTCACATCGCATAGGTACATCAATGAAATATCGAAAGTTAGGACGAACGGGATTGGGTATAAGTGCCATTGGCCTTGGTACAATGACTTGGGGCTTTCAAAATACTCAAGCAGAAGGATTTGAGCAGATGGATTATGCGCTTGAGCGAGGGATCAATTTTTTTGATACAGCTGAAATGTACGCGGTACCTCCTAGTAGTAAAACCTTTGGTACCACTGAAACTATAATCGGAAATTGGTTTGCTTCACGTTTAAATCGCGAAAAAGTTATACTTGCATCAAAAATAACGGGGCCAGGCTTATCTTGGATCAGAGGTGGCAATAATATTATTGACAAAAAAAATATTCTACTCGCTGTTGAGGACAGTCTTAAAAGATTACAAACAGACTATATAGACCTTTACCAATTACACTGGCCTAACAGGGGCTCATACCACTTTGGACAAGTGTGGGGTTACGATCCAAAATTTGATGTACAGGCGGAGGAGGATAATTTTCTAGACGTTTTGCAAACCATGCAGGCGTTAATTCAAGCTGGAAAAATTCGCTATATTGGTTTATCGAATGATACCGCTTGGGGGATAACTAAGTGGTTGCAGTTGGCCCAGCAAAATAATCTGCCGCGTATCGCTTCTATTCAGAATGAGTACTCTTTACTTTGTCGCCACTTTGAGCCGGACCTCAGTGAAATTGCGATACATGAAGACTGTGGTTTATTAGCTTGGTCACCTTTATCCAGAGGAATACTAAGCGGAAAATACCTTGATGATGTTCGTCCAGAAGGTGCGCGGCTAACAATTGAGACTCGCGCAGACCATCGGGTTAGTCCTCAGACTGACGCGGCAGTTAAAAAATATGTCGAATTGGCTAAACGGCATGACCTAGATGCATGTCAGATGGCTTTGGCATTTGTAACCAGTAAGCCTTTTGTAAATACTACGCTTATTGGCGCCACAAATATGGAGCAATTAAAAAACAATATAGACTCCATGTCCCTTGATCTGTCTACAGAAATTAAAGAAGAAATAGAGAAAATTAGGCGTGAACATCCTATGCCTTATTAACGCATATGAGTTGTATGTAGGTTGATATTTTTTAGGGATATGTGTAGGGTAAACAATAGATCTTGGCTATTAAAAAGCCGTGAACGTGAAAAAATGATGAAATAATAGAAACTTTTTATAAAGTTTTTAGTCAAATTGTACGATATGAAGAAGTTAATAACGATAATTTACCAGTATTGTTGTATAGTTAATTGATGCAATTCAAAGATTGTATATAATAAGACATGATGAACTACTCAAATAAACGCCGTGTTTCCCTGCTTCTTATAGCGGTGCTTCTGTTTGCGTCAGTACAATCTGTTTTTGCAAGCCAAATAACCGCGAGTGAAGACCACACAATGATGGGGCATTCTACTGTTGTAAGCTATGTTGGCTATATGCAACCGGGCAATAACAATGGTCGCTGTAGTATAGATTCTGATAGTACTGTTTCTGATAGCGCTATGTTGTGCTCAGGTAGTGCCTGCACTCATTGTGTGATTTGTATTTCTGTTCTGCCTGATACCAGCGTCAGCAATAGCTATAGCAATACCGCGCATATTGTAAATTTTGTCGTAACGACATCCCAATCTTACCTGGATTTACCCTCAAAAGATCGCCCCCCCCGCAACGCCTGAGTTAATTTCATTTAATAAATTTCATTTAATAAAACAGTCTTTAGCGTTTCATATTTAGCTTTTAAATATGGTGCTGCAGTTTTATGTTTTATTGTAGCTGGCGTTTTATGCTGCTACGAAATGACTACTCAGGAGTAATTGATGAAAAAATCTGTGGGTGATAAATCACGTTCTGAAATTGTATATGATGTTGGCGGTGGTAACCTGGATCCACATAGGGTTGATGATGCTGTGGTTTCCCGGCGAACTTTTTTACGGGCTGCCGCAGCGGTAACCGGTGGAACAGCAGTAGCCGCGGGCAGCGCCGTTGCTGCACAGGCAGCCGAAATGTCTAAAAACATGATGTCCGGTCATGCTGGCCATAACCTGAGTAACTACGGCTCCATGATGTTTATGGAAGGACATGCCATGAAACCGGGGCAAATGATAGAACCACCCGGTTCGCCTTCGCCCACGGAAGTCGAATACAAAGTATTTGATATCGACGCACGTATTGTTGAACATGAAATTCTGCCCGGCGTAAAAACACATATGTTTGCCTTTAACGGCCAGGTGCCTGGGCCTGAGTTTCATGTCAACGAAGGTGACTGGGTTCAGGTCAATTTTACTAATCGTACAGAAGAGATGCATACCATTCATTGGCATGGCGTGATATTGCCGTATACGATGGATGGAGTACCTATGGTGACACAAGATCCGGTGCATCCGGGCGATACCTTCGTTTATCGTTTTCAGGCGAAACCATCGGGAACACGCTGGTATCACTGTCATTGGAGCACGCCACTGCATGCCGCGTCAGCCATGCATGGTGCTTTCATTATCCATCCTAAAGATGACCCAATTAAAAAGAAATATCCCTATACACGTGACTACGTCATGATGCTGGAAGCCTGGGACATTGATTTTATACGCGAAGAAATGAACGGTCTGCTCGAAGGCATGAAAGAAGTCAACATGTTGATGTCGCAAGGCAAGCTGGATTACAAAACGCACGGGTTTTTTAAAGACTATAAAGAATTCAAGCAGGCTGTGGAAAGCGGTGACTATGTTGCGCCTTATTTACAGAGCCGCTCTTCGGGTGTCGAAATCAAGCCCAATTTTTTTGCTATCAATGGTAAATCCTATCCGGCGACCAAACGCCTGGGGATTAAACAAGGTGAGTGGATTCGTATCCGCCTTATCAACGCCAGCGGTTTGTCACATCACATGCATTTGCACGGACATGATTTCTACTGGGTTGCTCAGGACGGTAATGAATTATCAGAGCATCGAAAATTAAATACTATTCATGTGGAACCCGGTGGCACCTATGATGTATTAGTCTACGGCGATAACCCGGGCTTCTGGACCTTCCATGATCACAAAACGACACAAGCGCGTAATAACGGCATTTATCCCGGCGGTATGTTAACTGTTCTCGCTTACGAGGATTTTGAACCGACTTATATGCCCTCTGTGTCAGTTGATCAGTAAGCTGATCTGTAAGTGAAGGAGAATATGGAAATGAAAAGACAAGCAATTATTTTAATTACAGCAAGCTCTATATTGCTCGCCCAACCGGTTTTCGCACTGGAAGTTGACCGTGAGGTAATGCCACGTATTACCATCGGTGGTCGTGTAATCGGTACCGTGGACGCGGTTGATTTTGATTCCGATCCGAATGCAAAAAGTGAAATCAACATTGATGACAGTGTGTTGTTAACGCGTTTTGATAAACGGCTTTATGGTGGTGGGGTAGCCGGGGCCGTGCTGGGTATGCGGGAAGACGATAACGCGGTGCTGTTTCATGAGGCCAACGTGTTCTATTGGAGCCAGAACATTCAAGCAGCAATCGGGCAAACACGTCTCCGCAATAGCCTGATTGAATTTCCAACATTACGTGACGAAGACCTTCTTAGCTACAGTCATGTGGGAAATGCTTCTTCCAATGACGAGCTACATCAACTATATGGTAAGCAAATATCTTTTGACTGGATATTAGATCAAAAAGACCAGTCTCTGGGTGCGTGGTTCGGTTCTCGTGATGATGAAGCCAGTCTGGAGCAAGATGGATTGGATAGTCATGGTGTCGGTTATACCTATGAAATATCGGAGGATCTGCTTTTTGTTAAACGACTGCGACATGCGGGTATTCTTGTTGATAGGCAGAAAGTCAATCTGATGCGTAATGAATGGATGACAGCCCTCGTAGCAGGTGCTGAGTTTAATCTCAATTTAAACCCGCAAGCCAACTGGTCTATGGCGCTGCAGGCGATCGTCAATAATGGCGTTGATGGACTTACTCTGGCTAATTTAACAAGTCCCAGCGCTGTAGCAATGCAGGCGCGAGCTAAGTCAACAGCGCTAATTGCCTCCATACGCTATACCAGTAGACCACATCTATTAACACGTTGGCAGGCTGCATTGAATGTGGCTTACAAGGATTATTCAGATTTTAGCAACGCGACGCAACTGACCCTGATTCCAAGTTTTGTTTATACGCTAGGACAGGGTGTCGATTTGCTGGGACAAATCAGCTACACGGATTTTGACAATAGCCTGGGGGATGGCACAGATACCCAGATACAACTGGGTATTGCGTTCAATTTTGATACGCGTTTTAACGATAATATCGGCGAACGTAATTCCATTCTGAATATCGAACATGGCTATATCAACTAACTACATAAATTCACGAGGAACAAGCAATGTTTAAAATCGCGATTAATTTACTTATCTTAATGATGCTGACCGGAGGAGTTCCGGTTATGGCTGAATCAAACGATACAAAAACCAGTTCATCAATGGACCACACAGGTATGGATCATTCAACCATGACGAGCTCTCAAACGAAAGAAAACACAATGCAACATAATATGAAAGAACATGATGGTATGCCTGCGCAATTGCAAAGCAAAGCTGCTGATAAGGTAGCGGCGGATATGTCTGTCTTAAAAATGTTTCCAGCCAGTGGAAAAGCGCGCGAGGCCGGCTTTGATGGCAGTTATATAATGAAACAGACAACGGTTGAATCCAATATCGAAACACAGTGTGTGATGGCGAGTCGTGGCATCATTATGTTGGACCGGGATAGCTGGAAAAAGTGTGCTGTGCAGCCCAACCGCTCCATCAAACAGTAAGCGCGTTATTATTCATGCTATGGAGACACGAGTAATGTTAATAGAAAAACGTTTGGATTTTATGCAAGCGACGGTAGGACAAATGGTTGGACATCAACAAGAGATCGGACGTGAATAAGAAGCATAATTTCATATTTTGATATGTAATAAAAAAATTGACAGTCGTTTCCTTAAAACTTGTGACCGTCATATTATAGTTAAAGCTTTTTTATACACTAGTAATTTCATCCGGGCGTTAGACCCCGATGTAATCTTTGTGGATCACCACCTGCCGCAGTGTATTTTAAGTTGTGCTTAAGGAGAGTGCTTATGCAAAAAATAATACAACAACAGTTTACCCGATTTGGATTTGCTGTTCTATTGATCATTTTGAGTCAATTTGCTTGGAGTGAGGCAGATGATAAGTATTATCAGGTTGGTAGCACTTTAAATATCAGTCAAACTGAAGCCGTGCCAGTCGAAGTTGCTGTGTCTGATGTGTTGGAGTTGCAGGATGCGATAGATGTAGTGATTACACAGAACCCCGGTCTTGCGGCAATACAGGCAAGAGCCGATGCCTTGGCGGCAGTGCCCTCGCAAAAGAGTTCACTGCCTGATCCTATGCTGATGTTTAATGCTATGAATCTACCGGTGGACAGTTTTGATTTGCAACAGGAAGCCATGACTCAATTACAGGTCGGGGTTAGTCAGATGCTGCCTTATCCAGGCAAGCTTGCGTTGCGTGAGGCCGCCGCTGAA
>JAADIM010000005.1:4062-9624 GCA_013151345.1 Gammaproteobacteria bacterium | reverse complement strand
TTGGCAGCGAACTGGCAACGGCAGAATTAAACCGCGTTGCAATTGCCCTGTTTGCTCTTTCCGCACTAACCGGTCTGTCTTTCCTGATAAGTTTTATACGTCATAAATATCGTTAGCCCTGAACAAAATGTACTAGTAAACTATTTTAAATAATCTTTAGTGTTCAAGCATATATTCTCTTGGGATTTTTTAACTTATAGCAGATCAGATATGCTACCCGCAGCTCTCTTGACATCCAAAAAAATCAAACCCAATCTAGCGTTTGGCTTGGCCAACACAGTCACTACCGCTTCACGTCCTGCCTGTGCCATTAAAATGTAGCCCTTGGTGCCTTTTATTAAAATTTGATCGAGTTGTCCACGAGCCAATTCGGACGCAGTACGTTCGCCTAGAGACAGCATCGCCGCACTCATTGCTCCCATGCGGTCTTCGTCCAGCGTTTTAGGCAATATTGAATCAATCATTAGTCCGTCAGTTGAAATAACGGCTGATGCTTCAATGTCGGGTGATGTGCCGTTTAGTTCGCTTAAAATCGAACTAATCATTTCATCTCTCATTAAAACTACTCCTTTCGTTTCTAATATAATTATATAATCAAATATTTGCAGCTTTTTTGTCGTACGCTGCAGCTAAATTATCAAACAGTACTTTGCTCACGCCAGTGATCGATAAAAAACGATTTAATACTTCCGATACGGATGCTTGGTATGAGGCCTGCATGACCAATAAAGAAAATCCAAATGCTGCATTGATAGCACCTAAAATTTCAAAACTTTTTTCCGGTTCATCTGCGTATAATTCTGAAACAATTATAATGAGTTCATTGGTAATAAGCGTTATCCCTCCAGACATGAATTCAACCGGTAAGTCGACCTGCACATGCACATAGCCAACTCGATACATCATTTCTACATAAGCTTGGTCATATTCTCCAGTAAAAACCTGTTGCAGCCACATAAGGTGTGTTTTTTTCAAGTAATCAATTTTGCCCTCAATAAATGGGGCAGCCTTAGGTACTTTTAGTAAATTGACATAAAATTTTTCTGTTACTGCAGATAAGTGAGGCATTATTTTAATGCCTGCTTCTGCAATCAACGCTTCTCTTTTTGGTGTTAAATCTGAAAATATCTTTGCGTATTGCGCTATTTGCTCAAAGTCAACAGTAGACATTTTGTTCTCCTTTTATACTTTAAGGAACTTTTGGTGTGTCGTGGATGACCTATAAATGCTTAAAATCGACAACTGTTTCAGACGTTGTTCTATCTCCTTCGTCCTCGGAGTTGTGCCGCGTTGCAAGTCTAGGAAAAACTTCCTTTCGTTGCTCTCGCTTTTTGCCTGCGTTTGTCGATTTTGGGCAGATATCCATTTACTCAACAGACACGTTAGAGGTTCCCGTTCCCATCGGTGTTTTATTCATATTCAATATTGGCAGTTATCAATAAAAAAGTTATTAATCTGGAGTGCTGTAACGAACACTTAATGCCCAAATAAGCCGGGTCAATTCCGGTTGGTTCAAACAGGGCATACCACCTATTACCAGCACAAATCGGTGTTGACCAATATATAATGGCCAGAACCCGATTTGACTGTTGCCCGCGGCATCAACAAGCGCCCAGGCGCTGGTTTGTAAATCCAGATTATTACTTAACAAGCCCAGATGGCGTTCCTGTAGTGAGGCTAGATCTGCAGTTAATGCTGAGAGTTCATCGACAGTTCGCTGCTCAAAACCACAGCTTGCAAGATAAAATCCCTGGTGATCAGCAAGTAACGCTTTTCTTTCAACGGATAACGCAGCGAGAAAGTCAGGTAAGATATCCTCGAGCGCTTCTGCTGGTGCCCGTTGTGATGACTCTAACCCTTGGAGCCAACCCCTCATTTGCATGCTATTAAGCAAAGCCATGGCTTCATTGTTGCTGTCTGAACCCGTCCAGGTCTTTAAGTCATCAAGCGTCAACAATGGACTTTGCCTGCATTGCAAAATACTAGTTAATAATTTTCTACTAGGATCCGGTACGGGTCGAGATACGGCGTAATAGGCACCTGACGGAGTAGGCATAATATAAAGCTTGTTGTCAGTATGTTCTTGGTGTCCGGTTTTTTTTTGATCCCCTGATTGTTCTTGATGCATTTTTTTCTAAAATTGTTCTTCAAGTATTATAAAATTATTTTTCAAGCATTATAAAGTATATGCATCCATTTTACTCTTAAAACCTGGTATAGAACGTATTTTTTTCATCATCTTGCTATACACACTTTCTTTTTTTAACGCCTGTATTTTGATGTGTTTCTCCATGCCGCCTATTCTGAATTCCGGGTCTACATACAAATTACTGTACTTAATCAAATCAAGCGCTTTAGCTGCACTGAGGAAAATAAATACATCGCGTTGAGGTATGCTTAGCATTTGTGCTGTCATCGATAATGTGCGAGGTTCTTCAGCCCATAATGTGGCTATTTTAAGTGAATTTGGCGTTAAATTCGATTTCGGAATGTTTGGCCATTGCCCGAGATAGATCTGCCTGCTTAAGTCAGTCCCTTCGGGAACACGACCGCGTGACGCCCGAATTGCAAGCTTCCACATAAAATGATCGTAGTCTAACAACAGGCCATCTTCCTTGCATATAGAATCATAGGAGTCGGTCAAAACTGAGATTGTCATGTTTTCTTTTGCTATAGGTATGCTGCTGATTGCAAACAGGGAACGCTCACTCATTGCGAACAACGACTCTCCATTGCGCTTCACAAAAACTTCTCTGGTTTGGTACAAAACGGTGATCGACTGTAATACACCTTGTAGCAGCACATTTTTTTTGTTTTTCTGTGCCATTTTGAAAGCTTCTTTCACGTATCCTTGAAGATAATGAGCTGGATTGTAAAACATGTTTTCATTTTCATTTTCTTTGAAGCCACTGACATTAGTTTCAGGTGCGATATGAAAATCCGCTGTTTTTTTCAGCGTGTCTTTGATACTGGAAGTGTTAGGGGTTGGTGTTGTTGCAGTATTTGTTGCAGTATCTTCAGAGATAGTGTGTAAAGTATCTTCAGAGATGGTGTGTAAACTATCATTGAGGTGGAAGCCACCAACTATTACTGGTATAGATACTGGCTGTTCCTTATTCAAATCACTGTTAGTTTCTTCCGTTATATATTTATTATTCACCTTATCGAACACAATCCGCGGGGTTACTATATCTATTTTTGCAACCGGTTTTTGATTGACTTGACCGATCCTGCTTATTTTTTTCAGTTTGACTGTTTGTTGTTGTTTTTCTTTTACCCGGCTGACTGTTTTTAAACTAGGTATTAGATTAGGCTGAATATTAATATCGGGTATTCTGCTGCGCATTGTCACTTCGTCAGTAACTAGCTGAGTTATGTTATTGACGGCTAGATTTCCATTGTCAATTCGTCGAATTTTGTCTACAAAGGAGATAGAATGTGCCGCTGCCGACGACTGCGATGCGACTAGTTTTTCTGAAATTTTCTGTTCCTTATGCAGTTCTATTTCTTCTGTCGGAGCAGCGTCAGCCGGAACAATTTTCCTGAATTCTAAAGACGCACTAGTTGATTCTTCGGCATTTTCCATTTCATTGTCAGATGGTATTGCTTCATCGTTCGTTGAAACAGAGCCTTTAGCTAAAAATGAGTCTTCAGCTAAAACAGATTTTTTTGCAAAAGCAGCGCTAGCGCTAGGCAATGAAGAGCCAGGCGAAGACTGTAATTGCATTCTTACCTTGTTTAGAGTGCTTTTTAATATTTTTCCGTTGACAGGTTTGCGAAGAAAAATGGCGTCGCCAAAACTTAATTCGCTAACGGATTCAAGAATAGTGGGTCTGTTCGGATATTTTTTGCGATGATCTAACCATGCCTGCTTCGATTCAAAAGTATCCATATCTATAATGCTGATATCAGCATTGTTAACATCAGCTAATACATATTTGTTCATACATGGGCCACGAAAAAACATGCGTAATGCATTGATTGATTGTTGACTCATACCAATTGTGGATACGCGTAAAGAATTAACCTGTTTATCAATCATTTTTCCTCTCCATAGCTGTTTCTTTTCATGTTGATTTATTAACAATCCATTAAGTTTTCGACTAGATTGGTTGTGCCTGTCAAACCCAACCCAAGCACAGATTGGGTAGACAAAGGCATGACAGTCATAGCATTTATTCCGAACTCCATTTTACTCGCCATAGCCTCATGTCGATGTTTATCAAGTAGCGACTTTGACCTACCCAACATTCTTTCACGTAATGTTTTTCCATTGTTTCCGACCGCTATAAATAAATCCAGTAAGGCGCTATAAGTCCCTTCATTGTCTTGTAATTTAATGTGGAGATTAATTCGTTGTACATGACTTCGTAAATCATCAGGCATTCTTGCCACCAGTCGTGCCAGATAGTCGGTGGTTTTTTCCTCCCAATCGCCTGGATCGAGATTCACTGTGCGGGCTGTGGGTATTAAAAAGCTCAGCTCAATATCTGAAATGTATTCAAACGCATTACATGCAGACGAAATATCGATCAGTCTGGGTGATATGTATAGTAGAGGTTCCTCGCAGTACTGGCTTATTGCCATAACAACACCATAATTCATATAAATAGCTGGAAATTAGAACGATAACGTTCTCATGCAGCAGCTTCTTGCATTTGCATAGTATTAGCAGTGAAATCTTAACAAGCAATTAATTTTTTATTTTTGTTAAGATCGATTTGATATAACTCAAAAAAATCAAATTTTGATGGGCTATCGTAACCTGATACCGCAATACCACGGAGCTGTGCTCAACTTATTTGCTTAGTATTTGTTTAGTTTTTGTTTTGCATTTGTTTAGAAAAGTCACAAATTATTCTTTTTAAAAATTTCAACTTGTTAGTTAAAAATATTATTATTAATTTATAATTTTTTCTTCTCCCGTGTCTAAAATCAAATGTATCACTTGTGCTAATTTCGGAGAATGTTCTCAGTAACGCGACGAAGATCTGTCGCATATTTGGTATTTCTTGTGGTGTAAAGGACACTGGCGGTCAGGTCATGACCAGCCAGCCTATCTGAATTTTGTTGTCGATTTGAACATTTTGAGTAGCCTTACGCGTTGATAGAATAGATCACTATAAATTCAATATTCATGTCCGATGCTATTGACAAGTGCTATTTTAGACAAGTCTGTTGCCGGGCTATTTTTATTTTAATAAACAGGATTATATATTACACGATCAATATTGCATTGCTGAGGTTCTAGTAAAGCATGATTTACTTTACCCTGTGTCCTGTGCACTCAAAGTACTCGTACAATAATCAGAATTCAATTTCAAAATATCACAAATTTCTTTGTTTGATAGGCATACCTTCCGGGTCCCTTTAACATGTTAGTGTTGCTTTTTGTGAAGGAGCCAGGAAGTTAATGCAGACTTCAAAATGCTTTTTAATTCTTTGTTGCCTTGCATGCCCGTGGCGTTTGAGATTTAGGTGTAAATGTGCGTCCTATTTATTTCATGGCAAGGCGAAATGACGAGTAATAGTCGCTCTATTGCGAGGAATTTCAACGCTTCC
>JAADIM010000005.1:0-4037 GCA_013151345.1 Gammaproteobacteria bacterium | reverse complement strand
GTTACTCTACCTCCTGCATCCCTGCAGGCCACGCCGCCAGGGAATAAAGAGGGCGTGCAGTTACACCTAAATCTCAATCGCTACGGGTATATGTCTTCAGGTGTTTCTAAAGCAGTAGATATACCCGTATGATTTATTCTACGTGCCAATTTATAAAATTTGTTCTCTAGAATGTCATTATAATAATGATCCTTCAGGTTTGAAAATGAAATAGGGCGTATCTCTTTTCTAAGTTTGGACTTTGCAGCATTGCTCACAATGGATAAGTCGCTCCAGTCTCTATCTTTTGCTGTGGACTATGTCTAGTGTATAGGATATCGTTTTATAGATAATACGTTCGTCCAGTGCTGTTAAACAAGAGGGGATACGTCGGGAATTATCCCGCTACAACCTTGCTGTCCGGGCCTTTTATGAAGTTAATAAATACCGTTTTAATAAATACATAAGAAAAAATTGGAATCATAGAATAGATACGTCCTAGAGTTGACCCTTAAGCGTATCGATACTGCAGTGGATTAAAAGCAGTGGTGGATAAAAAAATATTGGCTAGCTTCAGTAAGGCGACTGACGTTGCGTAAGGCGTTTAATTTATTTGGGTTCCTTGTGATCTCACTGGCGGTTAACGCTTGTTCCGAATATGAGATATTGCAGTCCATGAAAGTGCCTAAGTATGAGTTAGCTGAGTCCTCTAGCGAGTCCAAAGGCGCGAAGTTTTGCGCAACCTGCCATAAACAGATCTATGATCAATGGATTACGAAGTCAAGTCACGCAGTTTCTACTAAGAACAAAGCGTTTATTTCTTTCAAGAATAAAGTAACAGGAAATTATATACTCAATAAATTACTCGTTGAGGAGATGTGTTATGCGTGCCATGGTAATAAAGAAGTTAATGAGGGCGTCAACTGTGAAACATGTCACGGGCTGGTTATTTCTGGTGAGTCAATTGCAGTAACACATGAGAAAAAATATAAACCCGGCCGGGTTTTGTTGAAGGAATCGAAATTTTGTGCAAAATGCCATGAGTTGCAGGAGGCGATGACGGTTTACAGCGATTGGCAACGTAGTACTGCTGCAAAAAATAGTATTACGTGTCAAAAATGTCATATGATTCCACGTGAAGAGCAAAAAAGTTACCACGGTTTTGATACGATCGTAATTAGTAAAGACATTTATCGTGATGATCTTGCAATAGATGACATACAGATAGATTACCCTGAACTCAGTTTAATAGTCGTCAACAAAATGACAGGGCATGCCGTCCCTGCAGGTGGACCGTCTCGAGTGCTGGTTTTGGCAGTATCCTTGTTCGATGAGCAAGGGACTGAGCTTTATTCAGTATCGGAATCGTTTGCCAAGAAATTTAAGTTGATGCCTATAGTGGGTTTAATGCCGTATAAGCTCTTAGAAAATACGCAACTTCAAAGTGAAGAAATACGGCAAGTAAAATTTACACTCCCTGAATTTTTCAAGGATAAAGCTAAAAAAGCGATTATAACCTTAAAATTTTATGAGATGTCAGGCGAGCATTTGGGAGATATTGCGCAAGCGTATTGGGAAAGTGAACCAATAGTCTTTAAAGAAGTAGATTTATAGTTAGAGTCCTTTTTACATTTATAAACAATTAGTGCGATTATCCACCCAATTGAGGAAAACGTCGATAGCGTCGTTATGTACGATTTCGCTGGCAAATGGAGGCATTCTGATTGCCGTATCAGTGGATTGCACGCGATGAATCAGCATGGAGTTTGGGTTGGCAAGCGTGCCTGAAGGGTCAAATAATTTTATTCCTGAAAGTCCCTTGTCGCCCAGGTCGGGATCTTCGTTACAGATATTCATATTGCTTAACGTCGTTTGAAAACGTAAATCCATGTTGGCCGGTGTGGGGCCAGCAGGCTGATGGCAGTGCGCGCAATTACTGTGCAGATAACTGCGTGCACGGTCTTCGAAACTGGCGCTGTTATCATCGAGCGAAAACAACGTCGTTGTCAATTGCTCATCGGTTAGCTGCGATGTAAATATGCCCATGTCTGACAATATTTGTAATTGAGAATTGGCGTTGCCTGTCCCGGGATACAGAAAAGGGCGGTTAAGTTGTTTTAGTTCGGGCCCCAGAGCGTTATTTGACTGTTGAACATGGCAGTTGAAACATTCTGATGGCCCTGGAAAATACCAGTTCTGTGATTCAAAAGCAGTGGTTTTACTGCTGTTCAAGCGAGTCGCGTCGACAGGGTTGCCCTGCATGTCATATTGCCACTCAAAAGCATGTCCGCTCCAGAACAACGCATGGCGCATTAGCAGGCGTGTTTCGACCAGTCGGCTATTCAATAAAAAGTTTTTAACCAGCACGGTACCCACGGGAAATATCAAATCACCTTCGGTAGTCACATCGATCGTGCTATTGTTGGGCAGGGCCATAAAGCGTTGCTTGTCTGCATTGTCAGACCAAAGAGGGCTGATGAGATCGTAAGGAATCAATCCAGATGCTGGTTGAGTCGGATCGTTTGAGTCGACACAACCTGTCTCGGATAAATTGTCAGGTATCGTTACGCCGGGTATTAATGGGTTGGGTGAAGAAACCTTGAATATATTGTTGCCTGTGCCTCCCATGCCGGTGGCAAGAATATATATTTCACCGAGGTTACTCTCAGCGAATGAAAATATATTCTGGTTTGTTAATTGTGCTCCCATCGATTGACTGACATACCGGCCACTATTATTATCAAAACGCAATCCCAATATTTCGCCTGAATATGCATCCGTATATAAATAAGTGCCAACCAGGTTTGTCAGGTTAAAATCGTTGCCGCGATACACGTAACCACCAATAACCGATTGACTGCCGCCCTGATGGGCATAGGCTGCAACCGGTTCCGTATATTGTTGTGCATCATTGCAAGTATTACTGCTATCTGTACAGGCTGCTCCCTCCATAACCTGCCAGCCATAATTATTGCCGTTATTAATGATATCGATTTCTTCAAAACTGTCCTGGCCCACATCGCCCAACCACAGGTCGCCGGTTTGCTTGTCGAAGCTCCAGCGCCAGGGATTGCGCAGGCCCCAGGCAAAAATTTCAGGGCAATTTTTTTTATTGAATAACGTATTGACATCATTACATAAGGCGTTTGCGGAAAACAGGTTGTCTGCAGGAATTGCATAAGGCGTGGCACTGTCGACATCTATGCGTAACATGGCCCCAAGCAATGACGTCGTGTTTTGCCCATGTCCGCCTGGGTCATTGGCCGAACCACCATCGCCCAATCCAATATACAAAAAGCCATCAGGGCCGAATGAAATCTGCCCGCCGTTATGGTTTGTAAAGGGTTGCTGAGCGGAAATGAGTTCGGTTTCCTGCCAGGTGCCGGCTACATTTTCAAAGCGTGATATGACGGAACGGCGCATGGGTGTTGTTGTAGTATAAGACAGGTAAACATAGGGTGTGTTGGGATAATCAGGATGAAAATCCATGCCAAGTAAACCCATTTCACCCCCGGCGGACACGCGGTCACGAATGTCGATAAACTCCGAACTCGAATTCGTGGTGATTGAATTGACAAATTGCCTTACGATGCCATTCTGTAAAACAGCATACCAGGTTGCGTTGTCATCCGGGCTTTGTAGGAGTGCGATAAGAAAAACACCATTACCAGGGTTGTCCATATCAGGTAAATCAGGGAAAGTTCTCTCTAGACTGATCGTGCCATTCAATGCCGGGCCAGCTAAAGGCGCGAGGCAACTTGTATTATCAGGCCGGGTTATTGATGGTGCTGATGGGGCAGAATCATCGGAACCGGAAGAGCTGCATGCGACCAGCGTCACAATGGCCATCAATAGCAAGCAAATTATCGTGATTAATTTTTTTTCTGTCATACAATTTGTATTCATTGTTGCCTGATCAAGCGCCTCAACGTATTGAGGCGTATCGAGCGTGCCCAAGTATATTCGGGCGCCATCACTATTGTGACTGAAATTGTGCAGTCTGTCATATGACGCAAGTCGCATTTTTAGGACTGGAGCGACGTTGTACCGGACAACTT
>JAADIM010000032.1 GCA_013151345.1 Gammaproteobacteria bacterium | reverse complement strand
CCGTTTCTCTTTCTCACTGCGATTGATCGTCTCCTGAAGTGAAATCAATTTTTCATTATCCGGGTCTAATTCCAAGCCTTGTAAAACCAGTTCGTCTGCACGACTAAATTCTTTATCAGCTATTTTTTCTTCTGCCAAAATAGAATACCCTTTCACGATCTTTTCCAGCATAATCTTTAATCTGGCGTCATTTGGCGACAACTGTTTTGCTTCCTCAAATAAATTTTGCGCACGTGAAATACGCGATGAATTAAGATTATCGGGTGCTAAATAACCCTCGGCTTTCCCTAGCAAATCTGAAAACTCTCTCTCCGCATCGCGTTTTTCTTTTTCAATTCTTTTTCTTTCTATTTTTGTTTTCTGTTTTTTCTCAGCAATTGCCCGACGTTCTTCCTCCTCTTCCGCCAACAATTTTTCCGCTTGCGCAATGCGGGCCTGGTTTTCGGCTATTAATTTTTTCTCTTCCTGCAAACGCATCCGGTTTTTCTCGTCCAATGCTCGTCTGGCGTTGCTCAAGCTACCATCCAGGCGGGCTATGTTTGCATTTTCAGAATAAACATCCGTTGCCAGTTTTATAAAAGATTGTGCATCCGATAATTTATTACTTTTTATCGCCTTCTCTGCGCTTAGTAAATATCGATCACTCATTTTTAACAACCCATCGTTAGCAAGCTTGTTACCGCTATCAAGCAACAGCGCTGCTTGGTAGTATTCCTGGGCATTATTACCTTTTGGGTCAATCAAACGATTATCCTGAAAGGCACTGTCTGCGTTTTTTAATAATGAGATAATTTTTTGTTGAAGCGCATCTGGCTTATCACTCTTTGCGACAATATTCGTAGGCACATCGGCTGCGCTGCGATCATCCTTGTTTGACTGTTCTGCAATCGGTTCTAGTGGCAGTTCAGGATCTGACACCGGATTCTGCATCATAAATGCGACTGTGCCTGCAATAACCATTAGTGCGACACCACTTAACAGCCATTTACGCTTTCCAGCGGTTTTTTCTTCTATTTTAACGACCTTAGTATCACTCTCCGTGTCAGCAACCTTACCCCTAACTGTATTTTCGTCAGGGGACCTCATTTTCGTTTTTGCACTTACTGGCGCAACCACCCCACCCTTCTGTAAAATATTAAGCGCATTTATCATTTCCTGCCCACTCTGGAAACGATCATCCGCCTTTTTGGCCATCGCCAACTCTAGAAAATCCTGATATTGACTGAATTTATCCGGCAGCGTCGGCACGGGTTCTGTCTTGTGTTTAATCGCGATGGATACCCAGGAATCACCAATGTAAGGCGGGTTACCGGTTAACATTTCATAAAAAACAACACCGAGACTATAAAGGTCAACACGGCCATCCAGCTTTTCACCCTGGGCCTGCTCCGGGCTCATATATAACGGTGTACCAATTACGGACCCAATTTGTGTCATTTGAGTTGACGACAATTCGGCACGCGCAATACCAAAGTCGGTTAAAATTGATTTACCCTCACGACTGAATAAAATATTTTCCGGCTTTATGTCACGATGAATATACCCTTGCCTGTGCGCAAAATCGAGTGCACTCGCTATTTGTTCCATAATGCTAATCGCGATTTTTGGCTCCAGTCCGTTTGTTAGTTTATTTTTGAGTTCACCACCAGAATGAAATTCCATTGCGATATAATGATGATGCCCACTGACACCCACATCAAATACCGAAATAATATGTTGGTGCGAAAGTTGTGCGACTATTTTAGCTTCGCGGGAAAAACGCTTGCCGAAGGAAGGGTCCGCAACCAGTGAAGGCGCCATCACTTTCAGTGCGACTTCACGGTCGAGCATTTCATGCAACGCAAGGTAAACCGTCGCCATGCCTCCGTAACCTAATTCTCGTATGATTTTATAACCTGGGATATCCATAGGTTTTATATTCGATCATAAAGGAACCACTGATGTGTTAAGTTTATGCACGAACCAATAATATCTCATTATTTAATTCGTATCGGCCTTGCGCACAAGCTTTTTAAAAATAGGATAAGCTAGGTTATTCGAAAATGATCTTACACCAATAAAACAAGTTCCAGGCTCTGACTAAAATAATAAAATAATAAATATAATTACTATCAAACTAATAATACTAAAACTTACACCTATCCATAGCTTGGGATTGTTACTCCTACCTGGGTTAACAGTTGAATTATCCGTTGAATTCTCAGTCGAACCTTCGCGGGAAATGCCCTCTACATCCTGAGTCGAGCCAGTCGTGCCTTGCAACTCGCCGAAAGCATCTCCAGGCGACGATACCAATATGACGCTTACATTATCTTTACCACCATGTGTTAACGCTGAATTAATCAGATTATTAACGATGGTTTGCTCATCGCCGCCTTCCTGTAAGATAGCTGCAATTTCACTGTCTTGCACCTCATCATTCAAACCGTCACTGCATAACAATACTTTCTGCCCCTGGCATAATTGCCCGGTTACATTATCAACGATGACTTCATCAAGATCAGCACCCAAAGACTGCGTAATGATATTTCGGTTTGGATGGTGCAGTGCTTCTTCCTCGGTAATAGCGCCGCTGTCCAATAATTTTTGTACATATGAATGATCCCGGCTGATTTGCCGTAATTCACCATTCCATAAATAGGCACGGCTATCCCCTACCCAGGCCACTTCAAATTCATCACTTTTGATCTGTAATGCAACAACGGTGGAACCCATACCCAGAGCTCCTTGACCATGTTGACTCGCCGCGATGACTGCGCTATGCGCTTGCTGAATAGCATCGATCAGATTGACACCACTTCGTACAGCTTCAACTATCGTTTCGCTAACAATTGCACTGGCCACTTCCCCTGCTTCGTGCCCACCCATACCGTCCGCGATAAGCCATAAACCCAGCTCAGGAGCAGCACAAAAACTGTCCTCGTTATTATTGCTACGGTGTCCGATATCAGAGCCACTGCCGAAAAGCAACTCGGTCATGTGATAAGTCTCATTAATTACATGTGCCTTTATTGAGCTAGCGGCCAGTATAAGTTATTGAAGTTGCACCTTAAAGAGATTAGTTCACAAATTACTGTTTGAACAATCATTAACCAACTAATATTTTATATCTACAGATAACCTCTGAGTCAACTAGCATTCTTATCTTTAAATGCCAACCAATACCCATAAAACCAGATTATAGTAATAAATGTAGCAATTAAATTGCCAAGCCCGGAATTAACAAAAAGCTTTATCCAGCGATCGTAAAAATTGAGCCAATATGTAGTACCTTTTCCTGATATTAAACCCGACTTGCGATTTCGGATACAATCTAGCGCAAACGCCAACTGCCATGCATTTAGGGAAACATAACGCCCGGTTCTATACCAATTGAGAAATCCCTTAAACACACCCTTCGAAAAAAGAGTCTGATGAGCGATTTTAAAATAAGGCATTAGCGTAATTTTAGAGGTTGCTGTTTGAGCCTGATAGACACTTTTGGCTTTTGTAAAAAAATGCCGCATACCGATATATTCGAAATTGGATATCAGTGCATTTAATGTTTGACGCTCAGAAAAACCTTCCATCTCAAAGCGTCTTGCTGAGGTTGTTAATGTACCGGGCAATGTGACTAAATAGCCCTCGCTAAATACCCTATTAACTAATCGCATGTCTTCCAGGTAAGGTAGTGACTCATCGAACATACCAAGTTCATGAAAATATTGCCGGGATAACCACAAGCCCTGATCCCCATTAACACAATCATATCTGTTCAGGCGTGTTTTTGCTTCATAGTAATAATATGCGCCGTGATTTTTTTTATTACTCCGACTAAAACGTAATCCGAAATGGCCGACAATATTATCTTCGTTCAATTCTTTTCGTTTTTGCTGCATTAGTAATTTCGCGTTGGCCAACAATATGTCGATATCAATTCGAGAATCTGCATGCAAAAAAAACAAATCCGCTGAACTGGCCAGTTTTGCCCCTTCATTCATCTGCAAGGCTCTGCCTGCGGATGTCCTTAATAAGCGCACCTCCACTTCTTCTGGATACTGTATCGCCTTTACCTGTTCACACGTACCGTCAGTACTACCTCCATCGATTACAATTATTTCAATTGCAATATTTTTTTGCCGAAGCAAATCACCAACTAATAATGGCAGTGATTTAGCTTCATTGAGCGTAGGAATAATAATAGACAGTTCAGGTGCCTGCGATATAAACTGAGACATAAGTTAAGATATAAGTTGGGACATAACACAATGAAACATAGATAGCCTTCTAATTCTTTTTTTAGCTGAATTCTTTTTTTATGCTCGGACTAAATTATGATTGCTGAATATGAATCAAACCTGGCCGATAGAGTACTGACAATATAACATTGGCGCTGGATTATTTGCCACCCCCCAGGCAAGGTGGTGATTCAGGGGCGACTGCATTTTTTTCCTGCCATTCTTTTTCTGTATATGCATGTATCGCCAGTGCGTGGATTTTGTTTTTTAATTCATCTTCGAGAATTTTATTTACCATCCGATGACGGGATAATAGATTTTTTTCCTCAAAGTTTTTTGAAACCAGAATGACTTTAAAATGTGATTCCGACCCAGCTGGCACGTTGTGATTATTACTTTCATTGATCACTTCCAAATGTGACGTGTTTAATTTGTCAGATAATTTAAGTTCTATTTCAGCTTGCACACTCACTATCATTGCCTCCTAATAACCTAATATTATTGAAATTAATCAAGTCGGCAGCCGTTAAGTAATTTTACTTAATCACCGTTTCCATAGTATATACCAATTAGCAGCGGTTTCTCATTATGCTAATCTTACGTACGGTGTAAATATAAGGCTTACTCGAAACCAATCGACCAATCAATATGATAAATACGATGTACTCAAGGTAAAATGACAAAAATAACGAATATTAGCGTTTATTTTGCTACAACATTGGTTAATAAACATATGGGTAATCAACAAATGTGTAATAAACGAATGCGTAATAAACAAATCGGCAACAACAATTGACCAATAAACACTTGTAATAATCAGGATATTATATGACGAATCAAAATGAATCCTTTTCAATCCAATCCCTGGAATTAGGCCCCATGGAAAATTTTATTTACCTGATACATGACACAGACTCAAAACGCGTGGCGGTAGTTGATCCAGCGTGGGATGCAAATGAAATTATCAACCAGGTAAAAATAAATGATCTGCAAATTACAGACATTTTATTAACGCACAGTCATTTTGATCACATTAATGCCATCGAAGGTTTGCTAAAAAAATATGATGCACAGGTGCATTTATTAAAGGCCGAAGCTAATTTTTGGGGGCGACACCCTGACAACCCTATATTACATTCTGGCGGCGATACAATTCAACTCGGAAACACAAATATAAACGTGCTGCATACACCAGGACATACACCAGGATCGGCTTGTTACCATGTTGGAAACCACCTGATAGCAGGCGATACGCTTTTTGTATATGGTTGCGGCCGGTGTGATCTTGATGGCGGTGACCCAAACCAAATGCACCAAACACTAAATGATCTTAAAACAAATTTACCTAAAGAGACTATTTTACACCCCGGGCATAATTATGCAGAAAAAGAAATATCGACAATGGAGGAGCAAATCGAAGGAAATCCGTTTATGCATTTTGAAGATCCTGTTGCATTTGTCCAATATCGAATGCA
>JAADIM010000018.1 GCA_013151345.1 Gammaproteobacteria bacterium | reverse complement strand
AATACCGGTGGCGAAGCGGATATCGTATCGATTTCTCCTCGTGTTATTAATATGCTGGGTGTTCGCGTCAGTAAAGTGAAAAAGAAGACCTTGTATCGTCGCATAGATAGTGTTGGCAACATCAAATATAACGAAAACAAAATCAGCCATATTCACTTACGCACAGACGGTTGGGTGGAGCGCCTCTCGGTTAAGGCTTTGGGAGATAGAGTCAAGAAAGGTGATTTGTTATTTCAAATCTATTCGCCCAAGCTGGTTAACGCACAGGAAGAATTATTGCAATCTCTAGATATGGGCAATGACTCTTTGGTAGATGCATCACGTGAAAGATTAGTCTCATTGGGTATGTCTAAATCTCAAGTTCAGACATTGAAAAAATCCGGAAAAGTGAAACGCTTGGTAAGTTATTATGCGCCGCAACGTGGTGTAGTCTCTGAGCTGAATATTCGCGAAGGTATGTATGTCAAACCGTCTAAATCCATCGTAAGCTTAGTTGACATGACGACGATATGGTTAATAGCTAATGTTTTTGAAAGTCAGTCGAACTGGGTAAAGGTCGGTGATCGTGCAGAAGCAGAATTGTCTTTTATGCCGGAGAAAACCTGGGAAGGAACTGTCGAGCATGTCTATCCTGCCTTGGATCAGAAAACACGCAGCCTTGAAGTACGGTTGCGTTTTGACAATCCGGACGAGATGTTGAAGGCGAATATGTATGCGAATGTTAAAATATTTGCCCAACCAAAACTCAAGGCCCTGTCTATTCCACGTGAGTCGTTGATTCAAACCGGTGATGGTGACCGTGTCATCATTTCATTGGGGGATGGAAAGTTCAAGCCGGTCGCAGTTATAACCGGTATTGAATCGAATAATCGTATAGAAATCCTTAACGGGCTTAGTGAAGGTGATAGTGTCGTGGTTTCCAGTCAATTTCTGATTGACTCTGAAAGTAGCCTGCGTGCCAGCTTGTTACGCATGAGTGGCGGCTAGTAGGTTTTATTTTTATATAGTGTATGGTGTGTTGAATTCACTTCTCCAAAGTAATATCACCCATGGCGGTAACGCTTAAGTCAGTAATGTTCTAGTCCGTAACACCTTAGTTTGTATACCATAGAACACTTTTGTCTGTAACGTTCTAGTCTGTAAAGCTCTAGTCTGTAAAGCTCTCGTCTGTAACAAAAGGACTCACAACCGAATGTTACGTTCAACATAATAATAATTAAACCCGATTTCAGCAACAGCGTAACAAGTGATAATGTGATTGAAAATAACACGCCATGATTGCCGCTATTATCAAATGGTCGATCTTCAACAGGCCGCTCGTTCTTCTGTTAACTGTTTTGTTAATGGGTTGGGGTATTTTTTCTGTGTCACGTACGGCGCTGGATGCTATCCCTGACTTATCTGATTTACAGGTCATCATCAAGACCTCCTATCCGGGTCAGGCCCCTGAAGTTGTCGAAGACCAGGTCACTTACCCTATTACAACAGCCATGCTGTCTGTTCCAGGCACAACTGCAGTGCGTGGTTTTTCCTTTTTTGGCGATTCTTACGTCTATGTCATTTTTGAGGATGGTACCGATATTTATTGGGCGCGCTCGCGCGTACTCGAGTATTTAAGTCAGGTCGCGGGTAATTTGCCGCGTACTGCCCGGCCACAGCTTGGTCCGGATGCGACGGGTGTTGGTTGGATATACCAGTATGCATTGGTTGATCGAACTGGTGGCCATGATCTTGCGCAATTGCGCAGTCTGCAGGACTGGTTTTTGAAATATGAACTGCAAACGGTTGCAGGTGTGTCTGAAGTAGCCACAGTGGGTGGTATGGTTAAACAGTATCAAGTCGTTTTAGATCCAGATAAATTGAGGGTTTATGGTATACCACTGGAAAAAGTAACAAAGGCGATACAACGTGCCAATCAGGAAGTAGGTGGTTCGGTTATTGAACAAGCTGAAGCGGAGTACATGATTCGTGCTCGCGGCTATTTGAATAATGTGGGAGATCTTAAGCAAGTCCCCATTAGTGTAAATGACAAAGGGACGCCGGTTTTACTCAAAGATATAGCTGATATACGCATAGGGCCGCAGATGCGTCGCGGCATTGCTGAGCTTAACGGTGAGGGTGAAGTGGTTGGTGCCATTGTTGTGATGCGTTGGGGCGAGAATGCATTAGATACGATAAAAGCGGTTAAATTAAAGCTTGATCAATTAAAAAATGGATTGCCCGATGGAGTAGAAATTATAGAGACCTATAATCGTTCGGGTCTGATTAATCGTGCGGTTACTAATTTGGGTGTAAAATTAATAGAAGAGTTTTTTATTGTTGCACTCGTTTGTGTCGTTTTTCTATTTCATTTACGTTCAGCTTTTATCGCCATTATTATTTTGCCACTGGGTATTTTGACTGCTTTTATCATTATGGAAAAACAAGGCATTAATGCAAATATAATGTCGCTGGGAGGCATTGCGATTGCTATTGGTGCGATGGTCGACGCAGCAATAGTTATGATAGAAAATGCGCATAAACATATGGAGAAGGAAGAAGTTACTGACAAAAATAGATGGGCCATAATAGCGCGCGCCGCAATTGAAGTGGGCCCAGCATTGTTTTTCTCATTGTTAATTATCACACTCAGTTTTGTGCCAGTATTTACACTGGAAGCACAAGAAGGAAAACTATTTAGTCCATTGGCTTATACAAAGACCTATGCAATGGCCGCTGCCGCTGGATTATCGATTACGTTAATGCCAGTCTTAATGGGCTATTTCATCCGTGGCAATATAATGCCAGAAGAAAAGAATATATTGCGACGTGCACTAGTGGCAATGTATATGCCGGTAATTCACTGGGTGTTACGTTTTCCAATGTTAACAATCTTATTGTCGATCCTCTCTGTTGTTTCCATCTACTTTCCTCTTTCTAAATTAGGATCAGAGTTTATGCCAGAATTGGATGAGGGTGATTTGTTATATATGCCAACAACATTTACTGGTATTTCGATTGGTAAAGCAGGTGAATTATTGCAGTTAACAGATAAACTTATTCGTACTATTCCTGAAGTGACTACCGTGTTTGGAAAAGTTGGGCGTGCCGAAACTGCAACAGATCCGGCACCGCTAACCATGATCGAAACAACAATCCAGTTACGCCCAAGGAGCGAATGGCGAGAAGGCATGACGCTAAAAAAACTCAAACAAGAATTGCAAAGTACCGTTTCGATTCCAGGTTTGACGAATTCCTGGGTGATGCCAATTAAAACACGTATCGATATGATCTCCACAGGTGTAAAAACACCACTGGGTATAAAAATATCCGGCCCAGATTTGGTGGAAATACAAAAAATAGGTGAGGAAATAGAAAAGGTGATCAAAGATGTACCCGGAACCTTGTCTGTATTCTCAGAGCGCGTAGCGGGCGCCCGTTATATTGACGTTAATATTGACCGTAGTGCCGCAGCGCGTTTTGGATTGAATATTGCGGATGTCCAGGAGGTGGTTGGCAAAGCGGTTGGCGGCTCAAATGTGACTCAAACAGTTGAAGGGTTGGAACGTTATCCTGTGAATGTGCGTTATCCGCGTGATGTACGTGATTCAATTGCTAAGCTCCGGCAGCTACCTATAGTTACGTCTACTGGTGCGCAGATTCCTTTGCATGAAGTGGCAGTGCTGAGTATCGTTGATGGACCAGGAATGATAAAAAGTGAAAATGCTCGACGAATTGGCTGGGTATATGTAGATATACAAGATCGGGATTTAGGTGGGTATGTATTAGATGCACAAAAAATAGTGGCGGAAAAAATTAATTTACCCCCAGGTTATTCGGTGGGGTGGTCAGGGCAATATGAATATATGTTACGCGCAAAAGAAAAATTGACCTATGTTGTGCCACTGACGTTAGCCATAATATTTCTATTGCTTTATTTGAATTTCCGTAATTTTACCGAATCATTTATGGTGATGGGTGCTGTACCGTTGGCATTGGTTGGCGGAGTCTGGATGGTCTATTTATTGGATTACAATTTGTCGGTTGCCGTCGGTGTGGGTTTTATTGCATTGGCAGGTGTGGCGGCGGAATTTGGCGTAATAATGTTAGTCTATCTTGACCAGGCGATGAAAGAATATGAACCCAAAAATGAGCAGGAACTTCGCACCGCTATTATTGATGGTGCGGTTTTAAGAGTCAGGCCCAAAGCAATGTCAGCTGCCGTTATAATCGCAGGTTTATTACCTATTATGCTGGGTTCAGGTACCGGTTCCGAAGTAATGCAACGCATCGCCGCGCCGATGCTGGGCGGTATGATAACAGCGCCATTAGTTTCAATGGTGTTGATTCCTGTTTTGTATATGTTCTGGAGGGGTAAACAAATAAGAGCCCTGGCGCATCACACCGCCGACAGACCACGTTCTAGCCAAGCTCAGAGGCCAGCAAAACGCCCTGCCAAAAATCAACAGCCAGGTACCGGGCGTCGGCAGCCTACGGTTCCTCGGGCCGCGAAAAAACCTGATCCAAATAATCCTTTTATTTAATACTCGTGATTGAATTGCCGTAGGCTATTTCTATAATCTCTCACTATATTAATTAGGTACATTTTTCAACGCCTTTAAACCTGCTTCCTCTGTTAGTGAGAAACGGTCGATATAGTGTGTAACAGCTTATCGCAATCGAAAGGTAATGGTTTGTCTTTAAAGAGCTAACGACACTGAAAGTACTGTTCGCTACTTAGGTGTTGAAGTTGATGATGCATTGGAAATTGCTGAGTAAGCTGAAGTTTAAATATAAAAGCGCCTATTTGTATAGTCGCTTTACAGCGGAAGCGGACAATTAATTTCAACCAACGAACTAGGGTTTAGTGCCATAAGCAGACGTTATAATTATTGAAAACGGCTCTGACCTCTTAACTGGCCCCCTTAACTGCAAGTATTTATGCAAACGAGTTTTAGTTTCTCGTATGTGGTAATAATACTGTCTTTTTTTATAATGATATTAAGGAGATAGCAAAGTGAGTGGCGCTTATGAGTGGGACGAAGAAAAAGACAAGATCAACCTTAAAAATCACGGAATGGCTTTAGAGGCCGGGATACCTGTTTTTGATGATAATTACAGGCTAGAATATCAAGATACGCGAGAAAATTACGGCGAGGATCGTTTTATAACGATTGGACGTAATGAATACACCGATATCTTGTATGTTTGTTATACAATGAGGGGGCATGACAAAACGCGGCTTATTTCGGTTCGTATGGCCGAGCGTTTGGAAATGCGAATATATGAAAGAAATTTGAGGTGGTGAGATGACTAAGACCTATCAGAAAACAGATGGTACAACGGTTACAATTACCGAAGAGCATTATAAAAAGGCGCGAGAAATGACAGAAGAGGAGGTCCACCAAGGGGCCTTGGATGACCCAGACGCACAGCCACTTACAGAAGAAGAATTGAAGCAGTTTAAACCTGTAAACCCGAATTTACGGAAGAAGAAATAGGGTCAGACTCGAAAAAAAAATAGATTTTAATTCGAGTCCGACCCCAATACTGAAGAACTATTATTTACAGGTGCCCAATTAGACCTATTTCTACATTAACCTGCCAACTTCAACCTTTACCCACTTCGTCAGCCGATTTCGCCATTGAGACAGTCACTCTATTTCAAATAGCAATTCCATGTTTTCCATACCACACTTACTTATATCTAAGTC